>NZ_JBRBWD010000013.1:0-99244 GCF_052825245.1 Sagittula sp. | reverse complement strand
GGCGGCGGGGGGGGGGGGGCGGGGTGCGGGGGCGGCGCGCGCGGGGCCGGGGCGCCCGCGCCCCGGGGGGTTGTGCTTGGGGGGGTCGCCGGGGCCCCCCCGCCCCCCCACGCCGGGGCTCGGCCCCGGACCCCGAGGTATTTCGGCCAAGATGAAGGGGAGATCCGCGCTCAGTTGCGCGGGCGCGAACGCCATCCGCCGCGCCGCTTCGGCGCAGCAATGCCGTGCTGTCCTTCGCGCAGAACTTCCGTCATAGGGTGGCCCTCCTGGCCGTACTCCTCCAGCAGCGCGGCGATCAGAGTGCTTGTATCGGTGTCGACCGGCAGCGACAGTGCCCAGTCGAAGAAGATCGAGCGGCATTCCTCGTTCGTGATGCCCTCGATCCGGTAGGCTTCCCGGATCAGCCCCTTGGGGTCCGCGTCGTTCATGTCTCTTCTCCTTCGGGCAGGACTGCCCGGATGATGCCGGCGGCGCGCGCGGTGCGCGTATCCAGTTCCTCACGCAGCGCGTCGAGGGTTTCGTGCCCGGTCAGCCGCAGCAGGAAGGCGCAGCCGCCCGCGCCCAGCGTGTCGGGGTCGAGCGGCTTGTCGCTGACCAGCCGCGCGCCGATCTGCAGCGACCAGGCGAGTTCGTAGGCCGCCACCAGCGGGCCGCTGTCGAGCCAGTCCGCCGCCCGCAGCGCCCTTGGCGTCTGGCGCACAGGCTTGCCGGAGATCAGCGCCGCCGCCTGCCCGATCAGTTCGATCTCCTGCATCCGGCCCGGGCCGATCTTGGCGTCCCACGGGCCCGAGCCGCCCTTTGCCGCCTCGATCCGGCGCAGCATGCTGGCCACCTCCGACAGCACTTTCGTGCGGTCGCGCGGCTCGGCCAGCAGGCCCAGCCGGAAGGCCTCCACGTCGTCGGCGAAGTCGCGCGGGCCAGCGATCACCCGCGCACGGGTCAGCGCGAGGTGCTCCCAGGTCCAGGCTTCTTCCTGCTGGTAACGCTGGAAAGACGCCCAGGAGGTCGCCACCGGCCCCTGGTTGCCGGAGGGACGGAGCCGCATGTCGACCTCGTAGAGCCGGCCCTCGGACATGCGCGCGGTCATCGCCGTCACCAGCGCCTGCGTCAGCCGTGCGTAATAGGTGCGCGAGGGCAGCGGCCGGCGGCCGTCCGAACTCTCGACGTCCTGCGGATCGTAGATCACGATGAGGTCGAGGTCGGAGCGCGCGTGCAGTCGCCCTGCCCCAAGCGATCCCATGCCCAGCACCACGGCACCGCGTCCCGGCGGCGCGCCGTGTTTCAGCGCGAATTCCTCCTGCACCACCGGCCAGATCGCCGTCAGAACGGCTTCGGCAAGGTCGGCATAGGCGCGGCCCGCCTCCTCCGGCGCCATCATCCCGCGCAGGAGGTGCACGCCTGCGCGGAAGTGCCATTCCTTGGCCCAGCGGCGCGCGAGGTCGAGGCGCCGTTCGTAGTCCGGTTCGGCCTCCAGGACGCGCGACAGTTCCTCTGCCAACCGGGTCCGTCCGGGCCACTGGCTCCAGAAGTCCCCGGCGATGACCGCGTCCAGCACGGACGCGTTGCGCGCGAGGTAGACGGCAAGGTCGGGCGAGGTGCCGACGATGTCCACCAGCAGGTCGGCGAGCTGCGGATTGGCCTCGAACAGCGCGAAAAGCTGCACGCCCGCGGGCAGCCCTTTCAGGAAACCGTCGAAGGCGGCCAGCGCCTCTTCGGGCCGGGCGGTGGCGGCGAGGCGCCGCAGGATCTCCGGCCGCACGCGCTGCCACAGTTGCTGGGCGCGTTCCGAGCGCAGGCAGGGATAGGTCGACCAGCGGCGCGGCAGGTCGCTGTCCTCGAAGACCTCCGGTTCGGCACAGGGCGCAGACGAGTCGGGGGCGAAGAAGCCCTCCGTCAGGGAATGCACCTCTGTCAGGCGGTCGACGATCTCTGTCTCCAGGTCGGCCAGGTCGCAGCCCATGAGGCAGGCGATGCGGTTCAGCCCCTCCTCGCTGGTCGGCATGTCGTGGGTCTGGGTGTCGTTGACCATCTGGATGCGGTGTTCCACCTCGCGGTGCGCACGGTAGTGGCAGACCAGCTTTTCCGAGACATCCTCCGGCACCCAACCCTTGGCGGTCAGCGCCCGCAGCCCCTCCACCGTGCCGCGCACCCGAAGGTCCCGGTCGCGGCCGCCGGCGATCAGCTGGCGCGTCTGGGTGAAGAACTCGATCTCGCGGATGCCGCCACGCCCCAGCTTCATGTTGTGCCCGGCCAGCGTCACCGGCCCGTGCAGCCGCTTGTGCGACCGGATGCGCAGCCGCATGTCATGCGCGTCCTGGATCGCCGCAAAGTCGAGATGCTTGCGCCAGACGAAGGGTTTCAGCGCGGCAAGGAACCGCTCCGCCGCCGGGATGTCCCCCGCCGAGGGCCGCGCCTTGATATAGGCCGCGCGTTCCCAGGTGCGCCCGAAGCTCTCGTAATACCGTTCCGCCGCCTCCATCGCCATGATGACCGGCGTCACCGAAGGATCGGGCCTCAGCCGCAGGTCGGTGCGGAAGACATACCCCTCGCCCGTGGGATCGTTCAGCATCGACGACATCTTGCGCGTGGCGCGCACGAGGGCCGAGCGCGCCTCGAAATAGTCGTCGGGATCGTAGCGGGTTTCGTCGAAGAGGCAGATCAGGTCGATGTCGGAGGAGTAGTTCAGCTCTCCCGCGCCCATCTTGCCCATGGCCAGCACCGCCGCACCGCCCGCCGTCTCCACATCCTCGGCGCTCATGCCGGGCAGCTTGCCGCGCCGGATCTCGTGACCCACGGCCGCCTGCAGCGCCAGCGTGACGGACAGGTCTGCGAAATCGCTCAGCGCGCCGGTGACATCCTCCAGTTCCCACGCGCCGGCCAGATCGCAGAGCGCGGTCAGCAGCGCGATCCTCCGCTTTGCCTGCCTGAGCGCGCTGCCGAGCGTATCGGGCGCCACCTCGCGCAGACCGGCGTGCACCGTGGCCAGCGCAGCCTCCATGTCGCCCGCAGCCTCTTCGAGCCAGTCGCCCTCCCGGGCGATCAGCCCCTTGAGATAGGGCGAGGAGCCGCCGGTGCCGCGCAGCAGGTCGGCAACGGCGCCGCTGGCCCAGCGGGCGCTCGACAGGGTTTCCTCCCCCTTCTCGGGATCGAAGGGGCGTGGCAGGCGGGTGATGCGGCTTTCCAGCGTCATGTCTGGCAGATGCTCATGACATCAGCGGCTTGGCAAGCCCTGCGCGCTCTGAGACAAGACCGCCATGCGCCTGCTCATGGTCATAGCCCACCCGCTGGAGGACAGTCTCAGCCACCGCTTCGCCGACCGCCTGTCGCGCGATCTGACGGGGCGCGGGCACGATGTCACGTTGCGCGACCTCTATGCCGAAGGGTTCGCACCCGCCCTGACCGCCGACGAGCGGCGCGCCTATTACAGCACGCCCTTCGAGGATGTTACCGGGCTGCAGACCTTCGACGGCATGATCCTTGTCTTCCCGACATGGTGGTTCGGTCTGCCCGCGATCCTCAAGGGCTGGATCGACCGGACCTTCCTTCCCGGCGTGGCCTACGCCCACGACCCGGAACAGGGCACGCTGCACCCCGGCCTGCCCGGCCTGAAGTCCGTGCTGGCGGTCACCACCATGGGCGCGCCCGCGTGGTACGACCGCCTCGTGGCCCGCCGCCCGGTGTATCGCGCGCTGAAATACGGGGTGTTCAAACCGTGCGCGCCGAAGGCCCGGTTCCGCTTCCTCGCCCTCAACGGGGCCGAGAAGGTCACGCCCGCCCGCCTGAACCGCTTCGAGACCCGCATCACCCGCGCGGCCACCCACCTCTTTCCCACGGAGCCCTGAATGAGCAAGAGCCTCAAACGTGTCCGCGCCGCCATCGAGGCGGCAGGCCTCACCCCCGACATCCGCGAGGTCGGACAGGCCCGCACCGCGCAGGAAGCCGCCGACAGCGTCGGCGTGCACGTCGACCAGATCGCCAAATCGATCATCTTCCGCGCCGAAACCTCGGGCGAGGCGGTGCTGTTCCTGACCGCGGGCGGCAACCGGGTCTGCGCCGACAAGGCCACGGCGCTGGCGGGCGAACCGCTGGGCAAGGCGGACGCCGGTCTGATCCGGGCGCAGACCGGCTTTGCCATCGGCGGCGTCGCCCCCATCGGCCACCTGAACCCGATCCGCGCCTGGCTCGACCCGCGCCTTCTGGCGTTCGAGGAGGTCTGGGCAGCAGCCGGCACACCGCGCCACGTCTTCCCGATTGACCCCAAACGCCTGCCCGGCCTGACCGGCGCGGAGACGGCCGACTTCACGCTCTGAGGCGCGCGCGGAACGCCCTGCGGCGGCCAGCCGGGCGGGTTTTTCCGGTCCTCGAACCCCCGGAAACCGCCGGAAAACCGCGTCCGGCGCTGGCTGCAGGATGCCAAAAGACCATGGCAAAACCCCGAAAATCACACCAGCACGCACCACAACCCATTGTTTTCGCTTACCATCCGCACATCACTTCGCAAATTCCGCGCCAAAATGTAAAAAACCTTCACATCGCCTCTTGATAAGCCGCCCGGCAATCCCGATCTCATGTCATGTGAAAGACATTCACATTCACTTCCAAACGGAGAGAGACATGACCACCGCCGCTTACCAAACGACCCATCTGCCCGCCAACGCAGGCTGGCTGACCCGGGCCGAGGCGTGGCTCGATCACAAGGGCAAAGGCGCCTGGATCGCGGCCATGGTCCTCGGATTCATCTTCTTCTGGCCCGTGGGCCTCGGCCTTCTGGCCTACATGATCTGGAGCAAACGCATGTTCGGCAAAGGATGCGCACAGCGCAAACAGCACTTCCAATCGCACCGCCACACTGCGTGGGCGGCAATGAAGCCCTCGGGCAACATGGCCTTCGACGCCTACAAGCAGGAAACCCTGCGCCGGCTGGAACAGGAACAGGAAGCCTTCGAATCCTTCCTCGAGCGTCTGCGCGAAGCCAAGGACAAGGCGGAGTTCGACCAGTTCATGAACGACCGCGAGAAGCGCGCCGCCGAGTCCGCCAAGACGGTTGACGAAGACGCCTGAGCGTCCCCCGCAGCCATCCGGAAGCGCCCCCGAGGGCGCTTCCCTTTTGTCCCGTCCCCACCGCTGGTAAACTGATGACAGATCTCACCCTACAGGAGCCCCGCATGTACACCGAACCGATGTCCCACCTGCCCGACCCGGAGCGTCAGGCCGGTTTCTACGACGGGGTTCTGGTGAAGCGTTTCCTCGCCTGGATCGTCGACGTGGTGCTGATCGCGCTCGTGACCCTCGTGATCTCCACCGTGACCATCGTCGGCCTGTTCATGATGCCGCTGATCTTCCTCGCGGTGGGCTTCCTCTACCGCTGGATGACGCTCGCGGGCGGTTCCGCCACATGGGGCATGCGCCTCATGGCAATCGAGTTCCGCAACGCATGGGGCGAACGGCTCGACGGCGGGCAGGCTTTCCTCCACGTCCTGGGCTACACGATCAGCATGTCGACCTTCATCATCCAGGTGGTTTCGGTCGTGCTGATGGCGACCTCCGAACGCGGCCAGGGCCTGACCGACATGGTTCTGGGCACCGTCGCCCTCAACCGCCGGGCGTGACCCGCAGCTTCCGGGCCCCTCGCAGATGGGGTCCGGAAGAATCACTTTTGCGCCGCCTTCCCGGGAACCGAACCAATTAACCTTCAGTTAACCAATTGATCAGTAAAGATTGTCCTAATGCCTTCCTGCCCATAAGTGGGGGTTGGCGGGCGGCATGATCGTTGTTACCGTTTCGTTAAACATCCCGGAGTAATGGCACCACCATGCGCCACTCGCTGCCGCTTGCACCGCAATTCTATGTCACCGCTCCGCAGCCCTGCCCTTATCTCGAGGGCCGGATGGAGCGTAAGCTCTTTACCGCGCTGCAGGGCGAAGGTTCGCAGAAACTGAACGACTCGCTGTCGAAACAGGGGTTCCGCCGCTCGCAGAACGTGCTCTACCGGCCGTCCTGCTCCGACTGCGCGGCCTGCCTGTCGGCGCGCATCGACGTGCAGAACTTCAAGCCGTCCCGCTCGCAGAAGCGCACGCTGAAGCGCAACGCCCACCTCGAACGCCGCGCGACCAGCCCCTGGGCCACCGAAGACCAGTACGACCTGTTTCGCCGCTACCTAGACGAGCGGCACGCACAGGGCGGCATGGCCGACATGGATGTGTTCGAATTCGCCGCCATGATCGAGGAGACGCCGATCCGCTCGCGCGTGATCGAATACCTCGACGGAGAGACGGGCGACCTGATCGCCACCTGCCTGACCGACATGCTCGATGACGGGCTGAGCATGGTCTATTCGTTCTACGAGCCCTCGCAGGCGAAGAACTCTCTCGGGACGTGGATGATCCTCGACCACATCGACATCGCGCGCGAGGCCGGCCTGCCCTATGTCTACCTGGGCTACTGGGTGCCGGGGTCCGACAAGATGGGCTACAAGGCCCAGTTCGACGCGCTGGAAATCTACCGCCAGGGCCGCTGGGAGCGGTTGACCGACCCCACCGCCTACGAGGCGGAGACGCATCCCCTGTCCACCGATCCCATCGCCGAACAGGTCGCCAACATCTCCTTCCCCGACGGGCGCGGCTGAACCCTCAACCGAGGAACGCTGGGACCGCCGGTGTCATCAGAAGCCCAACCGCCAGCAGGAACACCCCGCGCGCCGCGCGCCGGGCCACCGCGTGGAACTCGGTCGCGGGCTCCATCAGCCATGCCGCCGGGTCGTCCATCTCCATCAGGTGCCTGTCGTGGCGCGTGCTGCCCCGGCGGTGCACCGGGCCGGTCAGGCCGTACGCGCGGACCGGGCCGCGGCTCTCCTGCGGGCCATGTGCCGGGCGGGCCTGTCTCCGCCCCGTGCCTGCGATGCGTGATGCGTACATGATCGTATCCTCGTCTTATTGTCTTCCGCCCGGGTCTGCGCCCGGAACGATGCCAGCGTGGCACCCGATTGGGAAAACATAGCGCACACAATCATACAATTTTATGGCGAACTTTAACTCAACCTAAAAGAATGTGGCAGATGTGGCGCGGCGCCCTCACTTGCCCGCCGCAACGAAAACGCCCCCGCGGTGATCCGCGGGGGCGCCTGTTTCACGGGCCGTCCCGGTTCAGGTCAGCCGCTGCCCAGCAGCGCCGGAACAATGGTGACCACGCCCGGGAAGACCGCCAGCAGCAGCAGCCCCACCACCTGGATGATCACGAAGGGGATCACGCCGCGGTAGATGTGCCCGGTGGTGACCTCCTTCGGCGCCACGCCGCGCAGGTAGAACAGCGCAAAGCCGAAGGGCGGTGTCAGGAACGAGGTCTGAAGGTTCACCGCGATCATGATCGTCACCCACTTCGGATCGAAATGCGCGCCGTAGATCACCGGGCCGACGATCGGCACCACGATGTAGATGATCTCGAGGAAGTCGAGCACGAAGCCCAGCACGAAGAGCACCAGCATCACGATGATGAACACCGTGCGCACATCGTCGAAGCTCTTGAGGAACTCCTGGATGTAATGCTCGCCCCCGAAGGAGATCACCACGAGGTTCAGAAGCTGCGAGGCGATGAGGATGGTGAAGACCATCGACGTCACCTTGGCCGTCTCCCGCACCGCCGGCGTCAGCACGCCCGAAGTGAACAGCACCCAGCACGAGAACAGCAGGCCGAACAGCGCGTAGAGCCACAGGATGTAGGTGAAGACGAAGGCGACCCACGTTTCGATGCTGACGGTTTCGGTGTTGATGCGCAGGTCGAAGTTCATCCCCATCAGGATCATCCCGATCACGGCCAGCGTGGTCCAGATGATGACCTTCGGGCTGCGGCCCTGGTCGCCCAGCTTGCGGTAGGCCGCCAGCATGATGGCACCGGCCGCCCCGAGCGCCGCGGCGGGCGTCGGGTTGGTGATGCCGCCAAGGATCGACCCCAGCACCGCCACGATCAGCACCAGCGGCGGGAAGACCACACGCAGGAGCTCGTTCTTCGACAGCAGCTTGAAGCCATAGGCGACGCCGAACATGGTAATCGCCCATGGGATCGCCATCAGCACCACCGTCATGCCCGCCGAGGTGGTCGGCCGCAGCAGCAGCCAGTCCACCAGCAGGCCCAGCACGATCCCGAAGGCGCCGATCTGCAACGGGCGCGGATCGGAGGACGGCGACACGCCGCGCGCCACCGCGAGGATCAGGCCGAAGATCACCGCCAGCGTGGCGATGCCCACACCGATCGGGGCCGCGTCCGAAATCATCCCGGCCCGGATCGACGCGATCTCTTCCGGGGAGCGCCGGACGCTTTCCTGGATGCCGCCAGCTTCGTCGATGGCCGTCTGCTCGGCCACCGCGCGGTCCCAGGCTTCCTGCCCGTGCAGCTCGATCATCGAGGTCTTGCAGGCATCGCTCACGTTGGTCCGCAAGGACGCGGTCGCTGCGGTGTCGGAGAAGCTGTTGACCGTGAACGACTGGCTGCCGACGATGTTGAGCTGCGCCAGCACCATGGTGCCCGCGACCAGCAGAATTGGAACCCCGAGGTACCAGGTAAAGGCCTCGCCGCGCGTGACCGGCTCGTTGTGGCTGTCCTCGGCCATGACCGGCGGCGCCTTGTGCGGCTTCAACATCGCGTAGCCGAAGGCATAGGCGGCATAGAGGAACGCCAGAAGGATGCCCGGCAGCAGCGCCGCCTGGAACAGCGTGCCGACAGAGACCACCGCCGGCTTGCCGAGGAAGGTCAGCGCGTCGGTACAGCCCGCAGCCTGCGCCCGGGCGTCCTGCGCCGTGGCGTAAAGGTCGCCCGCCAGCGTCCCCAGAAGAACGATGACGATGGACGGCGGAATGATCTGACCCAGCGTACCCGACGCCGCGATCACCCCCGTCGCCAGTTCCGGCGAGTAGTTGTTGCGCAGCATGGTCGGCAGGGCGAGCAGGCCCATTGTGACCACTGTCGCGCCGACGATGCCGGTCGATGCGGCAAGGAACGCGCCCACCACGACGATGGACACCGCCAGACCGCCCGGAAGCGGGCCGAAGACACGCGCCATGGTGGTCAGCAGGTCGTTGGCGATCTTCGAGCGTTCCAGCACGATCCCCATCAGCACGAACATCAGCACCGCCAGCAGCGTCTCGATGGACTGGCCCGCGATGACGCGTTCGTTGATGCGGTTGGTGATGCCCGCGACGGTGCGCTTCAGCCCCTCTTCCCAGCCGCCGGCGGGGAAGATCGACTCTGTCGGCACCCTTGGCAGTTCGGGGTATCGGAAGATCGATATGTTCGACGGGTTGACGCCTGAGGCGACCAGATCCCGGTACTGCTGCGAGGACGTGTCCATCGCCTGGTGGATCAGGATCCCGGCACTGTCGAGCGCGGCGATGATCCCGAAGGAAATGACCCCTGCGCCACCGATGGCAAACGCCACCGGAAAGCCCGAAAGGATCGCGGCAAAGAGCGTCAGAAAGACGATGATCAGTCCGATCTCGACGCCATCAAGTCCGAATAGCATGGTGTTCGATCCTTCAGAATTCGGCGTGGTCGTAGGCTTCTTCGCCCGTTTCCACCTTGTCCCTGTCGAGGTACTTGCCCTCCGACTCCTCTCCTTCGACGAACTCGAGGTACGAGCGGAAGAAGAAGGTCCATGCCTGGATGAAGATCATGCCGACCATGATCACCATCAGGATCTTGAACAGGAAGTAGGCGGTGAAGCCGTTGGGGCTGAACCCGATGGTCTCCACGTTCCAGCGCAGCGCGCGGGCCTTCATCTCCAGCCGGTCCAGCGGATCGGTAGGATTGACCGGCGGCACGATCAGCGACCGCCACTGGAAGTACCAGGTATACAGCCAAATCAGCGTCGCCATGGGGATCATGAAGAAGAGCGACCCCGCCATGTCGATGATCCGCTTGGTGCGGAAGCTGACCGCGGAATAAACAAGGTCGACCCGCACGTGGCCGCCCTGGATGAAGGTGTAGGCAAGGCACAGTGCCACCACCATCGCATTGTAAAGCTTCAGCTCTTCCGCCCACCACGAGATGTCGAACCCGATGGGGATGCCGAAGCCCACGACGATGTCGGGGCGCGCGAATATGCGCTGGATGAAGACGATGATCACCTGTTGCAGGACCATCAGGAGGCCCGCCCAGGCGAAGAAGCGCCCGACCCAGTTGCCGAAGAACTCAAGCCCGATCACCACGCCCCACAGGAAGGACCGCTTCCACAGGCCGATCGCGAAGAGCACGAGGAAGAAGGTGACGACGATGAACCACAGCTCCACCGAGGCGCCGTAGTAGATGAAGCGCATGATGGCCGTCTGATCGCTCCAGTCCAGCCAGCTGGCCGGATGGGTGATGGCGTAGCCAAGGTTGTAGAAAGACATGGCGATGTTCTGCAGGACCCAACCGATCCCGCTCAGAATCCCGCCGCCTGCCGCGGTCTCGTCCATGATTACCCCCAATTGTCCCGGTGGCCGCCGGTCCCTTTCGGACCCCCTGCGGCACGACGGGCGCGGCGCGCGAGGCGCAGCGCCCGGATGCGGAAACGGAGCCCCCCGCAGGGGGCCCCGTCACCCGTTCGGTCTCGGTTACTGCCCCAGCACGCGCACGCGCTGCTGCACGTAGAAGCCGTCCGACTTGTTGATCCAGCTTGCGGAGGTCGCGAGGCTCTCCTCGAAGGAGTTGCGGATCTTGGCGAACAGCTCGTCGTTCATGTTCTCGTCCATGACTTCCTTCGACGCCGCGCCGAAGGCGTCCCACACGTCGTCCGAAAACTGCAGCGTCTTCACGCCCTGCGCCTGCAGACGCGCCAGCGCCGCACCGTTGTTGGCCAGCGTCTCGGCCAGCTGGTAGTGCGTGGTCGCCATGGAGCCGTAGTTCAGGATCGCCTTGTGGGTGTCGCTGAGGTCGTTCCAGACGTCGAGGTTGACGTTCGCCGACAGAGCGGAGCCCGGCTCGTGGAAACCGGCGGTGTAATAGATCTTCGCCACTTCCTGGAAGCCCGCGCGCTCGTCCGCCAGCGGGCCGACCCACTCCAGACCGTCGAGGGCACCGGAGGACAGAGCCTGGTACAACTCGCCGCCCGGGATGTTCTGAACCGATGCGCCCAGCTTGCCCAACACCTGGCCGCCAAGGCCCGGCATGCGGAACTTCAGGCCGTTGAAGTCGTCGGCCGACTTGATCTCGTTGCGGAACCAGCCGCCCGACTGCGAACCGGAGTTGCCCGCCATCAGGCCCTTCAGGTTGAAGATCATGCCCAGTTCGTCGTGCAGCTCCTGGCCGCCGCCGTGGTAGTACCAGTTCACCATTTCCTGCGCGGTACCGCCGAACGGCACGGCCGTGTAATAGGCAAAGCCCGGGTGCTGGCCGATGAAGTAGTAGTCGGCGGCGTGGTACATGTCGGCCTGGCCCGAGGACACGGCGTCGAACACTTCGAACGCGCCCACCAGCTCGCCCGGGGCCTTCAGGTCGATGGTCAGATTGCCGTCGGACAGCTCGCCGACGAATTTCACGAGGTACTGCGCCGCGTCATCGAGAACCGCGAAACCGCGCGGCCACGACGTCACCATGGTCAGCGTGCGCTGGCCCTGTGCATAGACCGGAGCGGCCAGCGTGGACGCAGCTGCAGCGCCCGCGCCCACGGTGGACGCGCGAAGAAAAGAACGACGATCCATTGAAATCCTCCCAGATTGTTCTTGATGCGCAGGGCTCCCCACTCTGCGCGGATCGTTGAAAGTGGAGGCAGACTAGGTACGATTCCCTGGGTTGGAAATACCCACTACTGCGCAGACGGGCCGGATAAATGACCCGAAAATGCCGCTCGTGACGTGAACCTGCCCCCGGAATACAACCTATGGTAAATTATTCGCGGCGGTGAACTTCACTCATGCGCGAATCTGTGTTACGATTTGATGTATTCAAACCATACCTTTACGGCCCGCGGAGGCTGCCTTGAAACCCTTGAACAGCCAGCCATATTTCACCTCTCCCTCCACAACCGCCGCCGGAGCGCATCCCGCGTCCAGAGTTCCCCTCCCCCTCGACGACCGGACCGCTGGATGCCTTCCCTGCCACCACTCACGAAACGGCGGTTTCCTGTCTGCAGCGCCTGCATAGCCAGAACCTGCGGCGGGGCACACCGGCCGCCATCGCGCATTCCCCCGATGGCGGCCGGGCTGTCCCGGCAAGCGGCCCGAACCGCCAGCCCGACAACGCCTTCACGACAAGGCCTGCCACGGCAATGACCCGCCCGGCAGCGTCACCTTGGTCCTGTTGGCGCCCGGGTCAGTCGAACCGCAGCCGCGCTACGGCGTAGACCAGCAGACCCGAACTGACCGCCGCGCCCAGCAGGTAGGGTGCGTGCAGCGCCGCCGCCCGGCCCATGTCCGGCTCCAGCACCGAGACCAGCGCCCCGGCCCCCATCGCCCCCAGCGGCATCGCGCCCCAGCCGAGGAAGCGGTAGACGGAATTCACCCGCCCCAAGAGCGCATCCGGGATCAGCCGCTGGCGGTAGCTGACGGTCACCACGTTCCACAACATGCCCCCCAGCGCCTCGGTGAACAGCGCCAGCCCCGCCACCACGGGCGACGCGAAAAGCCCCAGCATCAGGTGCACCGCCACGAAGAGGACCAGCGCCACAAGCAGCGCCGCCCGCATCCCCAGCCGCGCCGCCACGCGGGGCGCCGTCAGCCCGCCCAGCACGCCGCCGCAGGCACCCAGCGTCAGCAGCAGGCCGTAACCCGCCGAGGACATCCCCAGCACCTCCTGCGCATAAAGCACCAGCACCGTCATGCCGCCGGTGAAAACCGCGTTGATGACGCCCAGCATCACCGCCAGCCGCAGCACCGTCGGATTGGCGCGCATCCATGCCAGCCCCTCCACCAGCGCGGGCCAGAACCGCGCCGCGGCGCCGCCCGGCCGCGCCGGCAGCGCGATCAGCCAGACCAGCGCGGCGGAGATGGCGTAGAAGGACGCATCCGCCCCGAAGGGCAGCGCGATGGACGAGGCGATCAGCAGACCGGCCAGCGGCGGCCCGATGAACTGCCCCGTGACCTGCTCGGCGCTCCACATCTGGCCGTTGGCCCGCTCCAGCGCATCATGCGGCACGATGGAGGGCAGCACCGTCTGGGCGGCGTTGTCGCGGATCACCTCCGCCGTGCCGAACAGGAAGGCGATCAGCACCAGCGCCCAGATCCCGCCCTCCTGCACCGGCGACAGGACCATGCCCAGCGTCAGCCCCATCAGCACCACGCGCACGAGGTCGGCGCGCACCATCATCAGCCGCCGGTCGGAGCGGTCGGTCCAGACGCCCGCCGGCAGCGCGAACAGCGTCCACGGCAGGCGCTGCGCTGTGGCGACGGCGGCGATCAGCACCGGGTCCTGCGTCAGCAGCGTCGCGAGCCAGGGCAGCGCCACCATGCCGATCCCGTCGCCCAGGTTCGAGACAGCGCTGGCCGAGATCAGCAGCCGGTAATTGCGGTTTTCCCGGATCAATGCGCCTGCCATGTCCTGCCCCTCATGCCGGTGTTTCCCGCAGGCTAGTGCGCCGCGCCCCGGACCGGAAGCCGCATTCCGGGCCGCCCTGCCCGCCCGCGCGACCGTTGCCCCTTTTCCCCGGCCCCGTGCTCTGCTTTCATTGCACCATGGGCCTGATGAAACGCCTCCGCCTCTCCTACGGTCAGAAGCTCTTCCTGCTGGCCTCGCTGCCGCTGATCCTCGCGGTGTCCGCCATAGCCCTTCTGGTGGCGGAACAGGCGCGCACGCTGGCCGACCGCGAGATCCGCGGCCTCGAGACCCAGCTCATCGAGGCAAAGAAGCGCGAACTGAGGAACTACGTCACGCAGGCCCGCAACGGCTTCTACTTCATCTACGGCTCCGCCCCGCCCGACGACGAGGACGCCAAGCGGCAGGTCATGCAGATCCTCGCCGCGATGATCTACGGCGACGAGGGCTTCTTCTTCGTCTACGACTACGACGGGCTGAACCTCGTCTCGCCCCGCCAGACGGAACTGATCAACACCAACCAGTGGGAGATGCGCGACAGCGAAGGCACCCCCGTGGTGCAGGAGTTCATCAACACCGCCCGCTCCGGCGCGGGTTACGTCGAACACCTCTGGCCCAAACCCTCCACGGGCGAGGACGCGCGGATGATCACCTATGTCACCTCCTTCCCGTCATGGCGTTGGGCGGTGGGCACCGGCGTCTTCATCGACGACGTGCTCCAGACCGTCGCCGCCGCCCGGGCAGAGGTCGAGGACCGCGTTCACCGCACCTTTCAGTGGATCGGCGCGATCACCCTCTCGGCGCTGCTCCTGGTCTTCATCTCCGGCCTCGTCATCAACATCCGCGAACGCCGCCTGGCCGACGCCAAGCTCAAGCACCTGACCCAGCGCGTGCTCGACGCGCAGGAGGACGAGCGCGGTCGCGTCGCGCGCGAACTGCACGACAGCATCAGCCAGATCCTCGTGGGGGTGAGATACGCTCTCGACATCGCCCGCCGCCGGCTGTCCTCCGGCGATCCGCGCGCCGAGGAATCGCTGGCCAAGGGCGCCGACAACCTCTCTCGCGCGATCACCGAGGTGCGGCGCATCTCGCGCGACCTGCGCCCCGGCGTGCTGGATGACCTGGGCCTCGGTCCGGCGATCAAGTCGCTGACCGACGACTTCCGCACCCGCACCGGCATCGACACGCGGTTCGAAACCGTGGTCTTCCGCAACCGCCTGTCGCAGGACGCCAAGATCGCGCTCTACCGCATCGCGCAGGAGGCGCTGACCAACGTCGAACGCCATTCCGGCGCGACCGAGGTGTCGATCGACCTGCGCGGCCACCGCTCCGGCGCCACGCTGCGGGTCGTCGACAACGGAAAGGGCATGGGCGACCGCAGCCGCCCCACCACGGGCATCGGCCTCAGAAACATGCAGGAGCGGATGGATCAGCTCGGCGGAACGCTCAGGGTGCTTTCCTCGCGCACCGGGACCGTGGTAGAGGCACAGGTCCCCCTCTCCCACCTGCTGCCGCCGGAAGAAGGCGCGCCCAAACGGAAGGCCAAAGGATGACGACGCGCGTGACCATCGTCGACGACCACCCGCTTGTGGCCGAAGGCATCGAAGCCATCCTCGACAGCTACGACGACATTTCCGTCGTGGCGACCCTGTCGGACGGGCAGTCGATGATCGACCGGCTGGAAGAGCTTAACCCCGACGTGATCCTCATGGACCTGAACATGCCGGGCCTCGGCGGTCTGTCGGCGACCGAGATGATCCTCGAACGCGCGCCCGATACCCGCATCCTCGTGCTCTCGATGCACGACACGCCGGAATACATCTCGACCGCGCTCAGCCACGGCGCGCGGGGCTACGTGCTGAAGGACGTGCCCACCGACGAGATCAAGCATGCCATCGACGCGGTGATGCGGGGCGAGCGATACCTCTGCACCGGGGCCTCCGGCGCGCTGACCCCGATCAACACCGGCGGGCGCGACCCGCTGACCACCCGCGAACAGACGATCCTGCTGCAACTGGCGCAGGGCAAGTCCAACAAGGAGGTGGCCGTGGCGCTCGACATCTCCGTGCGCACGGTGGAAACCCACCGCAAGAACATCAAGCGCAAGCTGGGGATCGCCACCACCGCAGGCCTGACCCGCTACGCGCTGGAACACGGCGTCCTTCAGGGCACCAGCGTCAACTTCTGACGCGCAGCGCCACCTCAGCCACATGCCGATGCCAAGAAAAAACCGGCTCCCGAAGGAGCCGGTAGAGGTAACGTGCCTTGGGTAGTTCTTGCGTCAGATGTTGACGCCAGTCTCATGCGGATCGCAACCGAGGTCAGGAGCGGACAGGACCGCAGGAACCAACAGCACCGCATTCGCTTCCGCCGCACCGGCCATGTCGGGCTCCGCCTTGGGTACGCCGCCCAACACCAGTGCCGCACCGATCAACCCCACCAGGGCCGCCGCCTTGCACAGGGTGAAATCACGAAAGAAGACGTTACGGGTCATCGCTGAAAATCCCTCGGGTCTGCTCGGCGCTCTTCGATGCCGCCTGCTTCGACAGTGCGGGAAAGCGTTGATCCGATCAACTCACGAATTTGAGCAGAAATGTTGCAGAATCGGCACGACACCCCATGGCGCGCCGCCCCTGCACCCGGCAAACCCTTGAAACCCTTAGCCCCACGCCCCCTGCAAGACCTTTCGTCAAGCGACCCCTGCGAAGATGCACAACTGCCCCGCGCAATCGGATATCGGCGCATCTCCGCTCAAATCCTGCGCTTTGGCGGCGACAAAAATTCCAAGAACGCCCCCTCTGGCGCAACAAATGGAAAAATATCTGCGCGAAATGCCCCCTCACAGGGCTTTCTGCGGTTGACGCCCCGGCGCATGGCCCATACAACTGCCCCCGCAAGAAGGAGCCTCTGGCATGATCACTCTAGTAGTCATCGTAGGAGAAAGGCGCATGGGCCGCTAACGCGGACACCCTTCCAGGTCCCCATGCGCCCCCGTCAGCCGACCGGGGGCTTTTTTATGCCCGCTGCCCGCGCAGCGCGATGCAATACCGAACCCGGGCAATCCCGCCCAAGTGTCAAGATCGGAGACAGTTATGACACGTCAGATGACCGGAGCGAAAATGGTGGTCCAGGCCCTCAAGGATCAGGGCGTGGAAGTCGTATTCGGCTACCCGGGCGGCGCGGTTCTACCGATTTATGACGAGATCTTTCAGCAGAACGACATCCGTCACGTTCTGGTGCGGCACGAACAGGGCGCGGTGCACATGGCCGAGGGCTATGCCCGCTCGACCGGCAAGCCGGGCGTCGTGCTCGTGACCTCGGGCCCGGGCGCCACGAACGCCGTGACCGGCCTGACCGACGCGCTGATGGACTCGATCCCGCTGGTTGTCCTCACCGGCCAGGTGCCGACCTTCATGATCGGCTCCGACGCCTTCCAGGAGGCGGACACCGTCGGCATCACCCGCCCCTGCACCAAGCACAACTGGCTGGTGAAGGAGACGGAGCGCCTGTCCGCCACCATCCACGAGGCCTTCCACGTCGCCACCGCCGGCCGTCCCGGCCCGGTGCTTGTCGACATCCCGAAGGACGTGCAGTTCGCCTCGGCCACCTACCAGCCGAAGCCTTCGGTCTCGACCCGGCACTACCAGCCGCAGGTCAAGGGCGACATGGAGATGATCGAGGACCTCGTGGAGGCGATCGAGACCGCCGAGAAGCCGGTGTTCTACACCGGCGGCGGCGTCATCAACTCCGGCCCGGCAGCCTCGCAACTGCTGCGTGAACTGGTGGAGGCCACCGGCTTCCCGATCACCTCCACGCTGATGGGTCTCGGCGCCTACCCCGCGTCGGGCAAGGCCTGGCTGGGGATGCTGGGGATGCACGGTCTTTACGAGGCCAACCTCGCGATGCACGGCTGCGACCTGATGATCAACCTCGGCGCCCGCTTCGACGACCGGATCACCGGCCGCATCGACGCATTCAGCCCGGACAGCCGCAAGGTGCACGTCGACATCGACCCGTCCTCGATCAACAAGGTCATCAAGACCGACATCCCGATCGTCGGCGACATCGCCCATGTCCTCGAGGACGTGCTGGCGCTCTGGAAATCGCGCGGCCGCAAGGTCAACCGCGAGGCGCTGGCCAAGTGGTGGAAGCGCATCGACGAATGGAAGAAGGTCAACTGCCTGTCCTACAAGAACTCCGACAAGACGATCAAGCCGCAGTACGCGCTGCAGCGTCTCGAAGAGCTCACCAAGGGCAAGGACCGCTACATCTGCACCGAGGTCGGCCAGCACCAGATGTGGGCCGCGCAGTTCCTCGGCTTCGAGGACCCGAACCGCTGGATGACCTCCGGTGGCCTCGGCACGATGGGCTACGGCTTCCCGGCCTCCATCGGTGTGCAGATGGCGCATCCCGAAAGCCTCGTCATCAACGTGGCGGGTGAAGCCTCGTGGCTGATGAACATGCAGGAGCTCGGCACCGCGACCCAGTACCGCCTGCCGGTCAAGCAGTTCATCCTCAACAACGAGCGCCTCGGCATGGTCCGCCAGTGGCAGCAGCTTCTGCACGGCGAGCGTTACTCGCACTCGTGGTCGGAATCGCTGCCCGACTTCGTGAAGCTGGCAGAGGCCTTCGGCTGCAAGGGCATCTCGATCTCCGATCCCGCCGACCTCGACGACGCGATCATGGAGATGCTGGAGTACGACGGCCCGGTGGTCTTCGACTGCCTCGTCGAGAAGCACGAGAACTGCTTCCCGATGATCCCCTCGGGCGAGCCGCACAACAAGATGCTGCTCGGCGAAGCCAAGGCCACCAACGCCATCGCCGGCAAGGGCGCGGTTCTGGTGTAAGGCCATGAGCGGGGGGAGCGATCAGCCCGGCAAGGACCCGCGCCTTGAAAAGGCGCGGGACTCCGCACGCCAGCGCAAGATCGTCTCCAACCGTTCGGACAAGGCGGCCCGCCGTCATGCCCGCACCATCAAGGCCACGGCCAACCGGCACCTGCGCCGCAAGGGGCGTCAGGATCTCTCAGCGATGACCGATCCCGACGACCTGAGCGGACAGGACCTGGCCACCGCCCACCGTGTCAAGGACCGGCACTGGGGCACGCAAAACGCCGCGGCGCACCGGGACCGCCGTAACGCGGAACGCCGCTATCTCGACGAAACGCCCGTCGGATCTCTGAAGGGGCGCGCCCGCTCTCTTGCGCAGCGCCTCTCGAACGACCGAAGCCCCGCCGAAATGCGCGCCATTGCCGCACGCCTCGGCGCCACCGGCCTCACGGCCTTCCCGGATCAGGCGGACGCACTGCGCCGCCTCGCCGACCGTCTCGACCAACAAAGCCGCGACAGCCTCGACTGATCCGGCCCCGCAACGACTGACAAAGGAACACCGCATGTCCGCGCTAAAGATCAAGAAGGGCTCTTCGAAGCACTCCGCCTACAACCTGCGCCCGAACTTCTCGGACGTGACGGAGACGCACACCCTCGCCGTCCTCGTCGAAAACGAGCCCGGCGTGCTGGCGCGCGTCATTGGCCTGTTCTCGGGCCGCGGCTACAACATCGAAAGCCTCACCGTGGCCGAGGTCGACCACCAGGGCCACCTGTCGCGCATCACCATCGTCACCAAGGGCACCCCGCAGGTGATCGAGCAGATCAAGGCCCAGCTTGGCCGCATCGTCCCGGTCCACGACGTGCACGACCTGACGGTCGAAGGGTCTTCGGTGGAACGCGAACTGGCGCTCTTCAAGGTGAAAAGCACCGGCGACAAGCGCGTCGAGGCGCTGCGCCTTGCCGACATCTTCCGCGCGCAGGTGGTCGATTCGACGCTGGAAAGCTTCATCTTCCAGCTCACCGGCGCACCGGACAAGATCGACGCCTTCGCCGACCTCATGCGCCCGCTCGGCATGATCGAGATCGCCCGGACGGGTGTGGCCGCCCTGGCCCGCGGCGCCGGCTCCTGATCTGAAGTCATCCCCTGAAAACAGCGAAGGCGCGCCCGGTGAGGCGCGCCTTTCGCGTTTGGTCGGCCATTAAGTCAGATCACGACATCACGACCCCGGGAAACGCCACGACGTTGTCCGTCCGCGTGAAACGTCTCGGCTCGGGCCGCGGCGCCACGGCGTCGTTCACCCGGCCGCGCAGGTTCTGCGCCAGATCGGGCGCATAGCCCGCGCCCACGCGCCTGAGGTTGTCCGCACGCCGGAAATTCGCGCATTCGCTCAGTTCGAACTGGATCAGGTCGCCGGCGTCGAGCGCGGGCCCTTCGTGGATGTCTTCTTCGGCAGCGGTATAATACGCCAGATTGCCCTGATCTTCACACCAGATCACAGCCTTCGTATCGCTGGCATCCGCCCAAAGAACCACTCCGTACATATGTTCTTGCATCACGCCACACCTGCTGATGGTTGCAGATCAAAGGTGCCGGAAACCATTCGCACAGAACACGTATTTTTCCGCGTCGGCTTCTTGATTTTTGTGCCGTGAATCGGCAGGTTTGCCTCTGTTAAGCATCACCCGTGACGCCAAGTAGCGGCAAGTCAAGCATCAGCTTGTGTTCTCATCTTCCAATAAGTCGTAAAACAGTGCTACGACTCAACAATAACGGGAATTTTTATGGCAAAGGACGGCGGCAAGATGCGACAGCGCAGCCCCTCTCCGGCAGAACTGCGCAACATGCTTGGTGACAATCTGCGTCAGTTGTCACAACAGGCAGCATCCATCTCGGCCCTGTGCCGGGAACTGGGGATCAACCGGACACAATATAACAGATACCTCGCCGGAGAGAGCTTTCCCCGGCCAGACGTGCTGCACAGGATCTGCTCCTACTTCGGTGTCGATGCGCGCATCCTGCTGGAGCCGGTCGAGCGAGTCGTGGCGACCGACAACAGCGTGCTGCTGAACCCGGCGGTGGCGGAATACCTCGGCGGCACCGCCCGCCCGGTCCCGGAAGAGGTCTTCCCCTCCGGCTTCTACCGTTTCACGCGGCGCAGCTTCATGGACGACAAGGCCTTCGTGCAGGGCGTGATCTACGTGTTCCGCAACCGCGGCGGCACTTTCCTCAAGGGATTCGAGGCCAAGGACGCCATGCGCGCGCAGGGCCTCTCGGTCGAGCCGCGCAACCGCGAATTCCGCGGCACGGTGATCCCGCAGGAGGACGGCATCGCGGCGCTGGTCAGCCGCAAGGGTGCGACGACCACCTCGTTCAACTACCTCGCCCGGATCCCGACGTTCGAAAACAACTTCTGGGTCGGCTACGTCACCCGCACCGTCCGCGAGAATGTCGCCGGACGGCGCGTCGAACGGCTGGTCTACGAACATCTCGGCACCGATCTGCAGGGGGTCCTGCCTGCCGCACGTCAGGCCGGGTTCTGTACAGCCGAGGATCTGGTGCCCTACCATCGCAACCTGCTGAAAGTGGGCGAGAACTTCTACTGACGGATGGGCAGGTCCCCTGCCCGTCCCCGCGCAGCCAGCCCCGCGCCTGTCTCCACGGCGCCCGCAAGCCCGAGCGCCCGCACGCCAGCCCGAGTGTTGGCCAGCCCGGGCGCCCCGGGTCCGCGCGACTTCAGCGCATGGCCACCGCCTCCGCGGCGGAGACCGTGCCGCGCCGCGTGCCGTAGGCCAGCATGTCGTAAAGGTGCCATGTGGCGTGCCCCAGCACCGGCAGGACCACCAGCAGCCCCAGGAACCCCGGCAGCATCGACACGAAGGTCGTGACGGCGATGAAGGCCGCCCAGCCGAACATCACCACCGGCTCGCGCTGCACGTAGCCGAAGGAGGTGATCATCGCGGTCACGAAGTCGATTTCCCGGTCCAGAAGCATCGGCAGCGCCAGCACCGTGATCATGAACAGGAGCGCCGCAAAGCCCGCGCCAACCCCGGTGCCCACCGCCAGCATGGTCAGCCCGTTCGGCGTCAGGAATATGTCGTAGGACGAGGACACGTTGGTCATCGGCGCAAGCCCCAGGAACAGCGCAAAGATCATGTGCGCCAGGAAGAACCAGAACAGGAAGATCACCAGGATCACCGCGCTGATCGACGGAAGCTGGCGTTTCGACTGGCGCGCGATCACGCTCGAGATCTGCATCCAGTCGAGCGGGCGCCCTTCCTCAAGCCGCCGGCTCACGTCGTAGAAGCCCACCGCCGCGAATGGCGCGATCAGCGGAAAGCCTATGGCCGCGAAGACCAGCCAGTAGCTCTGCCCGGTCACCCATGTGACCCAGACCATGAGCCACCCGGCCAGCACGTAGGGCCCGGCAAAGACCAGCGCGAAACCGGGCGCGCGGCGCAGGTCGCGCCAGCCGCGCCGCAGCGCCTCGCGCAGCATCTCGGCGGACACGGGCCCGAGTTCGGGAACGCCGGGTTTCGGTGTGTCGGGCATGGCCTCTCCTCCTCAGGGTCAGTCCCGTTGCGCGCGGTGGCATTCACTAAAGGCGATATGTCGCCGACGGGCAAGATTCGTCTCTTATTAACATTTTCCTTCTACGCCTGTGTTCTACCATTGGCTGTGGGAGGAGCTTCAATGACACACGCACCCGATCCGATTCGGCGTGGCGACGACGGCAGGATTCGCAATATCGACGTGCCCGCACTGGTCCGGCGGCCCGACGGCTTTGCCCGTCTGCGCGCCGCGCTGAGCGAGCTGTCGGACAGGATGCCCGCGCCGCGTGCGGTCTACGACGAACCGCCCTGGACGATCTGCCCCGACATGCCGCGCGGCAGCGTCGCCTGGCACACCACGGGCGGGGAAACCGCCATGTCCGGCTTCATCGCGTGGTACCGCGGACAAAGCCCCGAACGACAGGCCCGCATCCGCGCCGAACACCCCGAGCCGCCGGCCTGGCAGGGCTTCTACGAAACCCTGACCTGACCCGGCCAACCAGTGGATCCACGCCGCGGACATAGCTGTCCGCGAGGCTGGGCGCGCGCGCCAACGTAGGGCGGAGAGTCTCCGCCTCCTTCTGCCCAAGAACGCGCTCAATGTCCCCGGATCCGACCACTACCACAGGCTAAAGAGGCTGCGCCCTCAGCCATCGCGGTCCCGTCGTACGACTTTGAAAATGTCTCGCGCCGTCTGGTCCAACGACCACGAGTGTGCGCCAATGTGCGGTGCAGCCCCCCGGGCCTGGCATCCACCGCACCACACAAACCCCGACCGCCGGACGAGGCATCCCGCAACGCCACAGGCGCGCGGCATCGTAGGGCGGAGATTCTCCGCCCTCCCGTCCGCTCACACCCGGAGCGTCTGCCTGAAAGGGATCAGTCCTCGCCGCGTGCGTCTGCGCGGCTCTTGCCGGACACTTGTAGCGCCAGCGTCGCTTCCATGAAGGGGTCGAGGTCGCCGTCCAGCACGCCCTGCGTATCGGCGGTCTCGTACTGCGTCCGCAGGTCCTTCACCATCTGGTAGGGCTGCAGCACGTAGGACCGGATCTGGTTGCCCCAGCCCGCATCGCCCTTCGCCTCGTGCAGCGCGTTCACCTCGGCGTTCCGGCGGTCGAGCTCAAGCTGGTAGAGCCGCGATTTCAGCGCCTTCATGGCGATGTCGCGGTTCTGGTGCTGCGACTTCTCCGAGCTCGTCACCACGATCCCCGTGGGGTGGTGGGTGATCCGCACCGCGGAGTCGGTAGTGTTCACGTGCTGCCCGCCCGCGCCCGACGAACGGAAGGTGTCGATGCGGATATCGGCGGGGTTCACCACCACCTCGATGTTGTCGTCGATCACCGGGTAGGCGCCCACCGCGGCAAAGGAGGTCTCCCGCGTGCCCTTCCCGAAGGGCGAGATCCGCACCAGCCGGTGCGTACCGCTCTCGGACTTCAGCCAGCCGTAGGCGTTCTTGCCCTTGATCTGGTAGGTGGCCGACTTGATGCCCGCCTCCGCGCCCGCCTGCTCTTCCTGCAGGTCGACCTCGAAGCCGCGCTTCTCCGCCCAGCGGACATACATCCGCGCCAGCATGTTGGCCCAGTCGCAGGCCTCCGTGCCGCCCGCGCCCGCCTTGATCTCGAGGAAGGCGTCGTTGCCGTCGGTCTCGCCGTCCAGCAGCGCCTCCAGCTCCTTCTTGGCGGCGGTCTCCACCAGCGCCTTCAGCGCCGCCTCGGCGTCGCGCACCACTTCCTCGTCGTCTTCCATTTCCCCCAGCTCGATCAGCTCGACCTGGTCCTCCAGCTCCTGCTTGAGCGAGGTGTAGGATTCCATCGCGTCGACCAGCGACTGCCGGTCGCGCATCAGCTTCTGCGCGGCTTCGGGGTTGTCCCACAGGTTCGGGTCCTCGACCCGCGCGTTGAACTCCTCCAGCCGGTGCTGCGCCGTCTCCCAGCCAAGCCGCTGCTTGAGCAGATCAAGCGACTTCTCGATCTTCTCCACGTGGTTCTGGGCTTCGGCGCGCATGGGGGACTCCTCGTACTCTCAGGCCCCGCGTGATACCAAGGGGCCAGAGGACGGGCAAGGTGGGGAATGTGGTGGAGCGTCGCTTGGAAAAAGCCCTTGCGCGGCACGCGGTGCAGATCGTCCGCCCCCTCGCCACCACCGCCGCCGCCGAATTCCACGAGGTGCGCAGGGATGACAGCCGCGCCGTCCTGAAACTCTGGCCGCAGGGCCACGCCGGGAACGAGGCCGCGGGCATCCGGCTGATGCAGGCCTGGGCCGGGCCGCACATGGTCGCCATCCTGGGCGCAGGGCCCGACAGCGTCCTGATGGAGGCGCTCGACGGCCCCTCGCTTGGCGACCTCTCCCGTCAGGGCCGCGACGCGGAAGCCTGCCGCCTGCTCGCCGACACCGCCCGGGCGCTGCACGCCAGCCGCCCGCAGCTTGCCGACCTGCCGACCGTTGGCGTCTGGTTCGAACGGCTCTTCGCCCTGCCCCTTGGCACCTGCCCGGCCAGCGTCCGCCGCGACATAACACGCGCGCAGGCCCTCGCCCGCGACCTCATCGCCACGACAGCCCAACCCGTGCCGCTGCACGGCGACCTGCACCACGATAACGTCATCCTGACCGCCACCGGGCCAAAGGCCTTCGACGCCAAGGGCCTCACCGGCGACCCGGCGTTCGAGCTCGCCAACGCGATCCGCAATCCGAAGGGCATCCCAGCCACCGTCCGGGACCCCGGGCGCATCGCCGCCTGCCTCGACACCTACGCCGAAGCCCTGGACGTTAGCCGCCACAGGCTCGCCGGGTGGGCGGCGGCGAAATGTGCCCATTCCATCGCCATGCGCGGCAAACCGGACACCGACCCGGAGGCCGACCTGCTCTCCGCCCTTCTGGCGGAAACCTAAAGCATTGCGAGGATCATGTTGCGCACCACCGGGTAGATCTCCTTCTCCCAGCGGCGGCCGTTGAACACGCCGTAATGCCCGACGTTGGCCTGCAAATGATGGCGCTTCAGGTGCGGCCGCAGGGACGAACACAGGTCATGCGCGGCGCTCGTCTGGCCCAGCCCGCAGATGTCGTCGCGCCCGCCCTCGACCGTCAGAAGCGCGGTGTGCCGGATCGCCGCCGGGTTCACCTTGCGGCCCTTGTAGGTCATCTCGCCCCGGGCCAGCTCCGCCTTCTGGAACACCCGGTCGATGGTCTCGATGTAGAACTCCTCCGTCAGGTCGAGCACGGCGAAATACTCGTCGTAGAACGCCTTGATCTTCTCCGCCTCCTCCACCTCGCCATCTGCCAGCAACTGGTACATGCGCTTGTGCTGCGCCATGTGCCTGTCCATGTTCATCGTCATGAAGGCGGTCAGCTGCACGAACCCCGGATAGACCCGCCGCCCGGCGCCCGGATAGCGGAACGGGACAGAGGCGATCACGTTGTTCCTGAACCACGACAGCGGCTTCTCGAAGGCCAGGTCGTTCACCGCCGTGGGGCTTTCCCGCACGTCCACCGGCCCCGCCATCAGCGTCATCGACAGGGGCGTCGCCGGGTTGCGGTCCTCCGACATGACCGCCACCGCGGCCAGCGCCTGCACGCAGGGCTGGCACACCGCCAGGATATGGCCGCCCGGGCCGATCTCTTCCATGAAGCGGATCACGTATTCCACGTAATCCTCTACCCCGAAGGACCCTGCGCTGCGCGGCACGTCGCGGGCGTTCTTCCAGTCGGTGATATAGACCTCGTGATCCTGCAGCAGCACCTTCACCGTGCCCGCCAGCAGCGTCGCGAAATGCCCCGACAGGGGCGCCACCACCAGCACCTTGGGTTGCGGCGTGTCGATCTCGCGCTTGAAGTGCAGAAGCTGGCCGTACGGCAGATCGCAGACCACCTCCTCCGTCACCGGCACGGTCCGCCCGTCGATGGAGACCGAACGGATGCCATAGGGCGGCCGCGTGTGGCTCAGCCTGAACCGGGACAGCATCTCAAGCCCGGCCATGTGGCGGCGCAGCATCGGCGCGAAGGCCCCGGACTTTTCACCGCCCAGCGACAGCCCCATCAGGGCAGACGTTCGAAAAGGGGCGAAAAAATCATCGAAACCCTGGTAGATGGCGTACTGCATGGCGGTTCCTGCCTGTGTCTTCCCACAAAACGCTAGTCAGGCCCCCGGTGCGGTGCGACAAAAAAATGCAATTTCGCTGCACCGCCGCGACACGGGGAAGACCATGACGGACGCCACGCTCACGATTTCATCAAAAAACTATTCGTCCTGGTCCCTGCGCGGATGGCTGTTGTGCAAGATGTCGGGAATCGCGTTCGCCGAGGCGCCGGTGGACCCCGACAGCGCCGACAACCGTCAGGAACTGCTGCTGCTTTCGCCGTCCGTCCGCGTGCCCCGGCTGGAGCATGGCAAGATCGCGGTCTGGGACACGCTCGCCATCGCCGAATACCTGAACGAGACCTTCCCCAAGGCCGGTCTCTACCCGAAGGACCCGGTGATGCGCGCCCGGTGCCGGGCGATCTCGGGCGAGATGCACTCCGGCTTCTACAACCTGCGCTCCGCCCTGCCGATGAACCTCAAGTCGCATCATGCGGCCTTCAAGATCTTCTCCGGCGCCCGGCCCGACATCGAACGGGTCAAGACCATCTGGCACGAATGCCTCGACGCCTGTGGCGGGCCGTTCCTCTTCGGGGCAAAGCCCACGGTGGCCGATGCGATGTATGCGCCGGTCTGCACCCGGTTCCGCACCTATTCCGTGGCCCTCGACCCGACGCTGCAAAGCTACGCCGACCACATCCTCGGCTGGGACCTGATGCGCGAATGGACCGAGGGCGCGCTGGCCGAGCCCGAAGAGATCGTCGAGCTCGAAGTCGAATTCTGACGGATTAACCCTTTCCGACGCAACGTCACGCGCGGCCCGTCCGGAAAGGTTAACAACCGGCCGGTTCAGGGGGTCGAAACGGCCGGTTCGCCGGTAACGCGGCGGTCATTCTGGTGAAGATCGGGTAAATGCCCCTGAACCCGGGGTTTGACACCCCCCAGATGTGCGAAGCGCGCGCCGGGTTAACCCCAACGCGCGCTCCGTTTACCCCATTGCCCAACCCGAAGGGTTAAGCCGGTTGCCGGCGATCCCTCAGTACAGGCCACCGGAGGACAGCGTGCCGAACCCGGCCTTCGGACCCACCACGGCCTTGCGGCCGGTGGAGGTCGTGACCTCCCGCGCGACCGAACCGCCTTCGGGACGGATCAGGTCGAAACTGCCCGAGATGGCAAAGCCGCCGTCCAGCTGGATGCCCCACACACCGTCAAGCAGATCGTCCTCGCGGAAACACTCCGCCACGACATTCGCACCCGATGCGCCCGCGCCAAGGCGCGCGCCCGAAAACCGGTCGATGTTCACGAAGTTGCATGTTTCCGGGACCTTGAAGGGGCCGCCGCCGTATTTCTTCACCGCCTTCTGCATGAACTGGGTGAACACCGGGCCACAGAACCCGCCGCCCGACGCACCGCTGCCAAGGCTGCGCGGCTGGTCGTAACCGATGTAGCAGCCCGCCACGATGTTGGAGGTGAAGCCGATGAACCACACGTCCTTCGCGTCGTTGGTGGTGCCGGTCTTGCCCGCCGTTGGAACCGGCAGCTTCACCGTGCCCGACGCCGTCCCGCGCTGCACCACACCCTCCATCATCGATGTAAGCTGGTACGCGGTGATCGCATCCATGATCCGCTCGCGGTCGTTGACGATCCGCGGGCTCCGCCCCGGCGGAATGTTCGGATCCGCACAGTCCACGCAGACCCGCCGGTTCCCCTGCGCCGCATCGTGGCTGTAGACCGTGTTGCCGTAGCGGTCCTGCACCCGGTCGACCAGCGTCGGCTCCACCCGCTCACCGCCGTTGGCGAACATGGCATAGGCCGAGATCATCCGCATAAGCGTCGTTTCGTCGGCCCCCAGCGCGTTGGCCAGAACCCGGCCCATGTTGTCGTAAACCCCGAACTTTTCGGCATAATTCGCGACCACGTCCATGCCGACCTCCTGCGCGAGACGGATGGTCATCAGGTTCCGAGACCGTTCGATCCCGGTGCGCAGGGGGGTCGGTCCGTAGAACTGGTTCGACGCGTTCTTCGGACGCCAGACACCCTGCGGCGTGTCGATCTCGATGGGCGCATCGACCACGATTGTGGCCGGTGTATAGCCGCTGTCGAGTGCCGCAGCGTAGACGAACGGCTTGAACGAGGAACCCGGCTGCCGCTTCGCCTGCGTCGCGCGGTTGAAGACCGAGTGCTGGTAGCTGAACCCGCCCTGCATGGCGATCACGCGGCCGGTGTTCACGTCCATGGCCATGAACCCGCCCTGCACCTGCGGCACCTGCCGCAGCGTCCAGCGGATGAAGTTGCCGGAGTCGTCCTCGGTCATCTCGCGGACGTGGATCACATCGCCCGGCTCGAAGTTCTCGAACAGGTTGCCCTTGAACCAGTCGGTGTCCGCACGCGGAACTTCCATGCCCCGCGGATCGTCCAGCGGCACATCCTCGATCCCGATCAGAAGGGAGTTCTCGCGCACCTCGCGCACCACGGCCACGTGCCACTTGCTGACCAGCGTCACGTCGCGCGTCACGCGCACGCCTGCGAGGGCCTCGCGCCATGCGGCTTCGTCGCCGAGCAGCCCGGCGTCGATGGTCTTGCCCGTGCCGCGCCAGCGGCCAAGCCCGCGGTCGTACTGCTCCAGCGCACGCTGCAGAGCATGGGCCGCCTCGGTCTGCATCTCCGGGTCAAGCGTCGCGCGCACCGAATAACCGCCGGAAAAGAACTGGTCCTCCCCGAAGTCGCGGCTGAGCTGGCGGCGGATCTCGTCGGTGAAATAGTCGCGCGGCGGCAGCGCCTGGTTGTAGGGTTCGAAGTCGCCGTTCTGAACCGAGCGCAGCGGCTGCTGGACCTCGCTCTCGTAGGTCGCCTTGTCGATGTAGCCGTTCTCGTACATCTCCTTCAGCACGAAGTCGCGGCGCTGCGTCAGACGCTCCTTCCGGCGCACCGGGTGGTAGTCCGACGGCGCCTTCGGCATGGAGGCGAGCATCGCCGCCTCGTGCGGTTCGAGCTCCGACAGGGTCTTGTTGAAGTAGGTCTGCGCCGCCGCGGTCACGCCAAAGGAGTTCTGCCCGAGGAAGATCTCGTTCAGGTACAGCTCAAGGATCTTGTCCTTGTCCAGTGCCTCTTCGACGCGCGAGGCGAGAATGATTTCCTTGATCTTCCGCTCTGCCCGGCGGTCGCCGGACAGCAGGAAGTTCTTCATCACCTGCTGGGTGATCGTCGAGGCGCCGCGCACGTCGCGCCCGCCGGACTGCACCGCCTGCACGCCCGCCGCGACGATGCCGCGCACGTCATAGCCCTGGTGGGTGTAGAAGTTCTTGTCCTCGGCCGAGATGAAGGCGTTCTTCACTAGGTCGGGGATCTCGTTCGCAGGCGTGAACAGGCGGCGTTCCTGCGCGAATTCGTCGATCACCCGCCCTTCCTGCGAATAGATGCGGCTGATCGTCGGCGGGGTGTATTGCGCCAGGTGTTCGTGGCTGGGCAGGTCGCGCCCGTACATCCAGAAGATCGCGCCGATGGTGAGCGCGATCATCATGGTGCCCATGGTCACCACCGCGAAGATACCGCCGAAGAATGAGAAGATGAACCGCGTCACGCGTGGACCCTTGTGGCAAGTGCTCGATTTCAAACCGTCGCATATACTGTAACGCGGCGTCGGTCAAAACACATCCCTGTTGCCGTCAGCGCCGGACCGCCCAAGCATTTGAATGCGCGCGTTATTGCCGGCGCAGACGCGACAGGGCCTTGTCCTCGATCAGCCATTGCGCCAGCCCGTCCCGGATGCCCGCCGCCATGCCCGCGCGCCACGCCGGATCCTGCAGGTTCATCAGGTCCTGCTGCGAGGACAGGAACCCCAGTTCCACGAGAACGGAGGGGATGTCCGCCGACTTCAGCACGGAAAAAGCCGCCTGCCGCAGCGGGTCCTTGTGGACCTTGCCGTCGTTGTTGCGGATGCCCGCGACGATGCTTTTGGCCAGCGCCTGGCTGCGCGGGGTGTTGTCCTGCCGGGCCAGGTCCAAGAGCACCTGCGCCACCCGGTCGTCCGACCCGGAAAGGTCGATCCCCGACAGCAGGTCATCGCGGTCGTGCCGCTCTGCCAGCGCGGCAGAAGCCGCGTCGGAGGCGTCTTCGGCCAGCGTATAAACCGCCGCCCCCTTTGCGCCGCCGCCGTCCAGCGCGTCGGCATGGAGCGAGATGAACACGTCCGCGCCCGCGTCATGCGCCGCCGCAACGCGGCCTTCGAGCGACACGAAGACGTCGGAGTTCCGTGTCATCCTCACGTCGTAGTTCCCGGATCGGAGCAACACGTCCCTAAGTTCGCGCCCGAATTGCAGGACGAGGTCGGCCTCCTTCACCCCTGCCCGTTCCGCGCCCGGGTCGATGCCGCCGTGGCCCGGGTCGATGACGATCACCAGCGGCGCACCGGCCGCGCGCGGGGCGGGCCGCCGTGCCTTGGGCCGCAGGTGATCCCAGCCCGGATCGCGCGGCACGCCTGCCTTCGCTGCGAAGCTGGCCGCGTCCGTCGGCGACAACACGACCTTCAACTGCGCGCTGCCGCCGTCCTTTGGCACTGTCAGGCTGGCCGAATCCACCGACAGCGGCTCTGTCAGGTCGGCCACCATGCGCGACCAGCCGGGCCGGAAGCCGCCGACCCGCACCGCACCGATCCGCGCCGAGGCATCGAGTTCGCCGGGGGTTGCGCCCTCCCAGTCGACCTCGCGGAAATCGACCACCAGCCGCAGCGGGTTGTCGACGGTGAAGAGCCGCCACGGCACCCCCTGGCTGAGGTTCAGCGACAGCTCCGTCGCGCCACCGAACCGCCGGTCGGTGAACCCGCCCCCCTCATAGCGCGCAAGGCCGGAGCTTTCTTCCTGCTGCTGCGCCACTACTGGCGACGCGCAAAGCATGGCGATGAGTAACGCGAAGATCCTGTGCATGGCTGCTCTTTCCCGGTTGGCGGGCCCGCTTTGCGGGTTCTCGTTGCGGCCAAATCTAGCAGGTGCGCGTCCCTTCGCCCAGCCCTGCCCGTTCACGAACGGCGTTTGGCCATGAAGTCCCTGAGCCGCGCCAGCCCTTCCTCGATATCGGCTGTGCTGCGCGCGTAGGAGAACCTGAGCGTGCCGCCGCCGCGCAGCGGATCGAAATCCAGCCCCGGCGTCACCGCGACCCCGGCCCCTTCAAGGATCTCCTGCGCGAAGGCGCGGCTGTCGTCGGTCAGGTGGCTCACATCGGCATAGACGTAAAAGGCGCCGTCCGGCGGTGCGATGCGGTCGAATCCCGCCTCCGGCAGACCGGCCATCGTCAGCGCGCGGTTCTTCGCGTAGACGGCAAGGTTGGCCTCTGTCTCCTCCTTCGCGTCCATGGCGGCCAGCGCGGCGATCTGCGCCGCATGGGGCGCGCAGATGAAAAGGTTCTGGGCCAACCGTTCCACCTGCCGCACCAGCCCCTCCGGCACCACCAGCCAGCCGACCCGCCAGCCCGTCATCGAGAAGAACTTCGAGAAGGAATTGATGACCACCACGTCGTCGCTGATCTCCAGCGCGCTGACGGCTTTGCGGTCGTACTCGATACCGTGGTAGATCTCGTCAGACAGGAAGGCCGCGCCCTTTTCCGCCGTCACGTCGATCAGATCCGACAGCGCCTGCCGGTCCAGCATCGTGCCCGTGGGATTGGCCGGAGAGGCCACCATCAGACCCTCGAAATCGAGCCCGCGCAGATCGGACGGCACGGGCTGGTAGCGGTTGGCAGGTGCGGTCTGCACCTCCACCGGCACGAGGTCCAGCGATCTAAGGATCTGGCGGTAGGACGGATAGCCCGGAGCCCCCAGCGCCACACGCTCGCCCGCATCGAACAGCGCGGTAAAGGCCAGGATGAAGCCGCCGGAGGACCCGGAGGTCACCACCACGCGCCCCGGATCGAGGTCCAGCCCGTACCATTCGCCGTAAAGCCGAGCGATGCGGGCGCGCAATTCCGGAAGGCCGAGCGCCACGGTATATCCCAGCGCGTCGCTTTCCAGCGCATGGCCCAGGGCCTCGCGCGCCAGACGCGGCGCCGGTGTGCCCGGCTGGCCGACTTCCATGTGAATCACCCGATGACCCGCCGCTTCGCGGGCGCGCGCCGCCTCCATGACGTCCATCACGATAAAGGGATCGACGTCACCGCGTCTTGAACTCCGCATGCCTGCCTCTCTAGTCTGCCGCTTGAACCCGAGGCTTACGGCTGCGACCTGCGAGACGTCAATGATCCTAACCCGAGCGATGGCCGTGCTTCTGGCGGCGACCCTGATGCTGGCCCAGCCCGTCCGCGCGGCGACCTTCCTGCGCGACGCCGACATGGAATACGCGCTGGGGCAACTGGCGGCACCGATCCTCAGCGCCGCCGGCCTCTCCCCCAGCCAGGTTCAGATCGTCGTGCTGGACGACAATTCGCTCAACGCCTTCGTTGCGGACGCGCGCCACATCTTCCTGCATTCGGGCCTCATCATGAAGGTCGAGAGCGCCGCCGCCCTGCAGGCGGTGATCGCCCACGAGGCCGCGCATATCGCCAACGGCCACATCACGCGCCGCCTGGGCAACATGCGCAGCGCGCGCAGCGCCGCCGGTATGGGCATGCTGCTGGCTCTGGCCACGGGGCTTGCGGGCGCCGATCCGAGTGTCGCCGCGGGCATCGCCTTCGGATCGCAAAGCTCCGCACAGCGGCGCCTGTTCAGCCACACCCGGGCCGAGGAAAGCTCGGCCGACATCGCTTCTGTCCGGTACCTGAAGCGCGCCGGCCTCGATCCCCAGGGCGCGGTCGAGGTCATCAAGATCTTCGCCGGGCAGGTGTCGCTCTCCGAATCCCGGCTCGACCCCTACGCCGTCACCCATCCGCTGTCCCGCGACCGCCTCCGCGCGCTGGAGGCGCTGGCCGTTTCCGCCGGTCCCGGCAAGCGTTCGCCCGAAGGCGAATACTGGTTCGCCCGCGCCAGGGGCAAGCTGAGTGCCTTCAAGCGCGCGCCGTCCTGGACACTGCGGCGCAGCGGATCGGTGCCCTACAAGGACGTGCGCCTGATGCAGGAGGCCGTCGCCTGGCACCGCCAGTCGAACCTCAAGAAGGCGCTCGCCGCCATCGACGGCGCCATCGCGACCCGGCCCGGCGACCCCTTCCTGCTGGACCTCAAAGGCCAGATCTTGCTTGAATCCCGCCAGTTCGGCCCGGCCGTCCAGGTCTACGAGGCCGCCGCCAGCCGTGCCCCGCGCGAACCGCTGATCCTTGGCGGACTGGGCCGCGCCCGGCTGGCCGCAGGCGATCCGCGCGGCGCGCTCCAGGCGCTGGAGGCCGCCCGCGGGCGCGACTTCTCGGACCCGGGTGTGCTGCGGGACCTCGGCGTGACCTACGCCAAGCTCGGCAACAACGCGATGGCCTCACTCGCCACGGCGGAACGTTACGCGCTCCTGGGACGGCTGGAGGATGCAGAGCTTCACGCCCGCCGCGCCTCCGATCAACTGCCGCGCGGTTCCGCCCCGTGGCAGCGCGCACAGGATGTGCTAAGTGCCGCACAGCAGGCAAAGCGCCGGTAAGCGAACCCCCACGGGACAACGATATAACGGAGACCCCCATGACACGAACCCTTTTCAAAGCCGGCGCCGCCATGATGTGCCTGGCCGCGGCCCCCGCCTCGGCACAGGACACCTTCGACTTCGGCGCCATGAACGACGACCAGAAGGCCGCCTTCGGTCAGGCGGTGCGTGACTACCTGATGGACAACCCGCAGGTCATCATGGATGCAGTCGCCGTTCTGGAACAGCAGGAAGCCGCAGCCCAGGAACAGAACGACAAGCAGCTTGTCGAAACCCACCGCGATGCGCTGCTGAACGACGGCTATTCCTGGGTCGGCGGCAACCCGGACGGCGACTTCACCATCGTCGAGTTCATGGACTACCGCTGCGGGTATTGCCGCAAGGCGCAGCCGGAGGTCACCGAGCTTCTGGAAAACGACGGCAACATCCGCCTGATCGTCAAGGAATTCCCGATCCTCGGCGATGCGTCCACGATTTCGTCGCGCTTTGCCATCGCCACCAAGATCGTCGCCGGTGACGAGGCCTACGGCCAGGTGCACGACGCGCTGATCGCCCTCGAAGGTAACCCGACCGAAGCCTCCCTGAAGCGCATCGCCGACACGCTTGGCCTCGACGCCGATGCGATCATGGCCGAGATGGGCAGCGAGGAGATCACCCGCCGCATCAACGAGACCCGCGCGCTGGCGCAGGCCATGCAGATCAACGGCACGCCCTCCTTCGTCTTCGGGGACGAGATGGTGCGCGGCTACGCCCCGCTGGCCGCGATGGAACAGATCGTCGCCATGGGCCGCGCCGAGTGAAACACCTGCTGATCCCGGCGCTGCTTGTGGCGGCGCCGGTCCACGCCCAGTTCGCCCCCACCGCAGAGGAACGTCTACGCGCTCTGGTGGCGCCTCCGCCCGTCGACATCTACCGTGAGGAAAAGAACGCCGACCTTCTGGTGATCGAGGAGCACGCCGATACCCTGTTCGGCACGGACGGGGACGTGGCCATCGCCCTGTTCACCGGCCCGGACTGCGAGGCCTGCGCAACTGCCGAGACCGAGCTGCGCGCCGTCACGGAGCGCCTCGGCCTGCGGATGCAGGTCTTCGACACGTCCACACCCGACGCGCAGACGCTGTTCAGCGACCTGGGTTTCGACACCCTGCCCGCCTACGTCATGCCCGACAGACTGATCCGCGGGCACATGCCGGACTTCGTCTTGCAGGATTACCTGACGCAGTGACGCCGAATGGCGGCGATCACTCCGCCGCCTTCGCCTCTGCCGCGCCGCTCTCGATGGCTTCGGCGCGCTTCTCGACCTCTTCGACGATGTGGTCGATCATCTGGGCATTGGACATCTTGTGGCTGGCCTTGCCCGCCAGGTAGACCATGCCCGACCCGGCGCCGCCGCCGGTGAAGCCCACGTCGGTCATCAGCGCTTCGCCCGGTCCGTTCACCACGCAGCCGATGATCGACAGCGACATCGGCGTCTTGATGTGCTCCAGCCGTTTTTCCAGCGTTTCCACCGTCTTGATGACGTCGAACCCCTGCCGCGCACAGGACGGGCAGGAAATGATGTTCACCCCGCGATGGCGCAGGCCCAGCGACTTGAGGATCTCGTACCCGATCTTCACCTCTTCGACCGGGTCGGCGGACAGGGACACGCGGATCGTGTCGCCGATGCCCATCCACAGCAGGTTGCCAAGGCCGATGGCGCTTTTCACCGTGCCGGAAACCAGCCCGCCCGCCTCGGTGATGCCGAGGTGGATCGGCGCGTCGGTCTGTTCTGCCAGTTGCTGGTAGGCCGCCGCCGCCATGAAGACGTCGGACGCCTTGACGCTGATCTTGAACTCGTGGAAGTCGTTGTCCTGCAGGATGCGGATGTGATCCAGCCCGCTTTCGACCATGGCGTCGGGGCACGGCTCGCCGTATTTCTCCAGCAGGTGTTTTTCCAGCGACCCGGCGTTCACGCCGATGCGGATCGAACAGTTGTGGTCGCGCGCCGCCTTGATGACCTCACGGACCCGCTCGGGGCTGCCGATGTTGCCGGGGTTGATGCGCAGGCAGGCCGCGCCCGCCTCAGCCGCCTCGATACCCCGGCGGTAATGGAAATGGATGTCCGCCACGATCGGCACCGGGCTTTCGCGCACGATCTCCTTCAAGGCCTTCGCCGACGCCTCGTCGGGGACAGAGACGCGCACGATGTCTGCCCCGGCCTCGGCCGCCTGCTGAATCTGCGCGATGGTTCCCGGAATGTCTGTCGTGACCGTGTTGGTCATCGTCTGCACGCTGATCGGCGCGCCGCCACCCACCGGCACGGATCCGACCATGATCTGACGCGAGGCGCGGCGGTAGATGTTCCGCCAGGGGCGGACGTGGTTGATGCTCATGACAGCTATCCCGTTACGATGACACGCGGTCGAGCGACCTGCTTGCTGAGTGTGACCTGTGATCGTGACAGGCAGATTGCAACCCGCAACCTGCCGTCAGCGCCCGGGTCCGTCCGTGGACTGGAGGTTCAGCTCGGCGACGACCCGCGCGAGGGTCTGGTTGGCGCTCAGGTCCGCCACCTGCAATTGCTGCTGGATGGCGGCCGGCGACAGGGCGAGGTTGCGTCCGAACTGGCCGGTGGAGCCGTAGGGCCCGAAGGTCTGTCCGTTGACGGCAAAGAACACGCCGCCTGCATTGCCCGAGAAGATGGTCGGTGGCTGATCGGTCTGCGGCACCTGGTAGGTCTGCCCCGCCTGCAGGGTCTGGGCGAACAGCTTCTTGCCGGAGGGCGACGTGACCTCCACCCATGTTTCCTGCGTGGCGACGACGGTGATGCCCGGGGGCGTCTCGGCCAGCACGCGCGGCGAATTCGGCACGGCATCCTGCTGTGCCGCCGGCGCCTCGGCCACCTGTGCCGGTGCCTGCTGCTGCGCCGGTTCGGGGGAAGACGGCGCATCGTAGAGACGCGGCGCGGCAAAAGCCTGGGGTGCGGCGGGTGCTGCGGGGGCCTGGGCGGCCGCCACGTTGACCGGCTCGGCGGCGCGCTTCATGTCGAGTTCGACGAGAACGGCCAAAAGATCGTCGTCGGCACCCGGCTGCGCGGGCTCGAAACGGTCGACGAGGTCCGCCGCCGCCAGCGAGACGTCCTCGCTCACGGCGCCGCGGCTGCCTGCGGGACCGTAGGTCTCGCCCTCGATGTTGAAGTAGATCGCGCCGGATTCGCCGATCTGGATCTTCGGCGTGCCCGCGTTGCGCGGCACCGGGTAGGCGTCGCCCGCGTTCATGACGCGCGAATAAAGCACCGTGCCCGCCTCGTCCTTGACCTGCACCCAGGCCGGACGCACCGCCACGACCGTCACGCCGGACCCTGCCGTTACGGGCACCGCGCCGGTCGACGCTTGGTCGATCAGGCCCTGGGCCAGCGCCGCCGCGGCAAGCGAACTGTCGTCCACACGCGGGAGCGACGGACCGCGACCGGAATAAAGCCCGCCGCTGTCCGGATCGAGGGTCGAGATCGGCTCGTCCCGCGCCACCAGCACCGGCACATCGAGCGCCTGAGGCCGGTAAAGCCGGTCGAAGGCCTCGGTGGACGGCGGGGTGAAGACACCTGCCATCTGCTCCGTCTCGGCCCCTTCCGGCTGACCTTTTCCGGCCTTGGCGGCGTCGAGCGGATCCAGTTCGCTGAGAACGACCGGGGTCTGGTCGACCGGCGTCACCTGAACGCGCTGGATTTCCTGAAGAACGGTCCACCCGCCGTAGCCGATGCCGCCGATCAGGGCGATCAGAACCAGCGACGACCCGATGGCGCGCGGTTCAATCTGGCTGAAAAAGCTGTCGGAGGCCGGTGCGAAGGGCATCTTCGGTTCGGCCAGCGGATTGCGCGCCCGCGGCTTCGGCGCCTCGTCGTCATGCGCCTTGCGGATGACGGAGGCCTCCTGCGACATGCCGTGCGCGACGGAGAACCCGCTTTCCTTGCAGAACCCGGCGAAGGCCTCGTCGGGATCCATACCAAGGTATCGAGCGTAGGAACGGACGTAACCGGCTATAAACCCGGGTGTGTCAAAAGCAGAGGGGTCGCAGTTCTCGATGGCAGAGATGTAGCTCGCCTTGATCCGCAGTTCCCGTTGCACATCCAGCAGCGATTTGCCCAGCGTCGCGCGCTCACCGCGCATCACGTCGCCCAATCGCAGGGCGTAGTCGTCGAACCCCTGCACCGAGGGGTCCGTCACGCCGTTATTGCTATGGGTTTTGCGCCCGATCATACGAGACTGCCCCACTTCACTGTCTGTCCGTCCTGCCCATCCGGGCAATCACGATTCGTGCAGCCCGGTTATTGCGATAACGTTACCACATCGCAAGACAATTGACAGAAGTACCGTAGGTTACCCCGCCAATTCAGCACGATTCAGCGCACAGTGGCTCCACAGTTCGTCCATCGCGTGGACGAGATGATCCATCTCGCCGGGCCCGTGAACCGGCGACGGAGTGAAGCGCAGACGCTCCGTTCCGCGCGGCACGGTGGGGAAGTTGATCGGCTGGACATAGATGCCGTAACCCTCGAGCAGCATGTCCGACAGCATCTTCGTATGCACCGGATCGCCGACGATCACCGGTACGATGTGCGACCCGTGATCGACGATCGGCAGCCCCATGCCCTTCAGACGGGTCTTGAGGATCCTCGCCTGGGTCTGGTGCTTGTCGCGCAGCCCCTGATCGCGCTTCAGATGCGCGACGGAGGCGGCGGCACCCGCGGCCACGGCCGGCGGCAGCGAGGTGGTGAAGATGAAGCCCGGCGCATAAGAGCGCACCGCATCACACATTTTAGCGCTCGCCGCGATGTAGCCGCCCATTACGCCGAACGCCTTGGCCAGCGTGCCGTTGATGATGTCGATGCGGTGCATCAGGCGGTCACGCTCTGCCACACCGGCACCGCGGGGGCCGTACATGCCGACCGCGTGCACCTCGTCGATGTAGGTCAGCGCGCCGAATTCGTCGGCCAGATCGCAGATCGCCTCGATCGGGCCGAAGTCGCCGTCCATCGAGTAGATCGATTCGAAGGCGATCAGCTTGGGCGCGGCGGGATCGTCCGCCTCCAGCTTGGCGCGCAGATCGTCGAGGTCGTTGTGCTTGAAGATCCGCTTTGCCCCGCCGTTGCGGCGCACGCCCTCGATCATGGATGCGTGGTTCAGCTCGTCGGAATAGATGATCAGGCCCGGGAAGAGCTTCGGCAGCGTCGACAGGGTCGCGTCGTTCGCGATGTAGGCAGAGGTGAACAGCAGCGCCGCTTCCTTGCCGTGCAGGTCGGCGAGTTCCGCCTCCAGCCGCTTGTGGTAGACCGTGGTCCCGGAGATGTTCCGCGTGCCACCCGAACCGGCGCCGGTGGCGTCGATGGCCTCGTGCATAGCCTGCAGGACGACAGGGTGCTGGCCCATGCCAAGGTAGTCGTTGCCGCACCAGACCGTGATCGGCTTCTCGGTCCCGTCCGGCATGCGCCAGGTGGCGTGCGGGAACTGGCCCTTCTTGCGCTCGATGTCGATGAAGGTCCGGTAACGGCCTTCTTCATGCAGACGGTTCAGTGCGTCGTCGAGTTTCGCGGTGTAGTCCACCGGGCTCCTCCTTGGTCATTGTGGGGACGCTGTGGTTCGCGTCCCTTGTGCGGCCCCGGGCTGCATTCAAGTTCGTGAATAACTAATGCGCGCGGCGTCATGTGTCTACCGTTTAGGCTCGGACGTTCCGTCGCATCTTTGACAAAGATCAAAGGCTTCAAAGAAAGATCTCCATTCCACCTTTCCGCTCGGAACCTTTTTAGTGGATCGGAAACCTCCTTGACCACCCTGCCACTTACCGACCTTAGGCTGAGGTCCGGTTTTCCCTACTTCGCGTGAAATGGTTAACAGCCTACCCTCCAAGGCATTCGTTTTCATGACATTTTCAGTACGTTTCAACTTAAAGGTTTGCCAGTGCTCACCATTCACAACACGGTCAACTCCACCCTGCCCCTCATCCTTGTCACCGCTTTCGGCTACGTTCTGGCGACCGTCGGAATGAAGGGCGCGGCCAGCGGGCTGCTCCTGCCGGGAATCGCCCTTGCCGTCCTGGGTTTCCTCCTCGCCTTCGCGGCGGAGGTCGCGCTGATGCGCCAGACTCACCTTTCGATCATCTACATTCTCGTGCTGGGCGTCGAGACGGTGATCGTCCTGGGATTCGCCTTCGGTATCGGCGAGGGCTTCACGCTCAGGCAGGCATTGGGCGCGATGATCGTGCTTGGCGGTTTGGCCATAGTCGCGGTCTGAGCCGTCTGGACACCGACCGCTTTGCCGCTAGGCTCCGCCAAAAGGCCAATGCCGGCCCATGGCAAAGGAGCACACATGTCCCTCGACCCCGTACTCGACCGTATCGATTCCGATCTCGACGCCGCGATGGAGCGGCTCTTCGACCTGCTCCGAATCCCGTCGATCTCCACCGACCCGGCGTTCAAGGCGGACGTCGACCGCGCCGCCGACTGGCTTGTGAGCGACCTCGAGGGCATCGGGATCGCGGCGACCAAGCGCCCGACCACCGGCCACCCGATGGTCGTCGGCCATGTCGAAGGCACCGGACCGCATGTCCTTTTCTATGGACACTACGACGTACAGCCGGTCGATCCGCTGGAACTGTGGGACCGCGACCCCTTCGACCCCGCCATCGAGGAGACGCCGAAAGGACGCGTGATCCGGGCGCGGGGAGCATCGGATGACAAGGGTCAGCTCATGACCTTCGTCGAGGCCTGCCGCGCGTGGAAAGCCGTGCACGGAGAGATGCCCTGCCGCATCACCTTCTTCTTCGAGGGCGAGGAGGAAAGCGGCTCTCCCTCGCTCATTCCGTTCCTGAAAGAGAACGCGGACGAACTGAAGGCGGACATCGCACTGATCTGCGACACCGGACTGTTCGAAAGCCGTGCGCCCGCCATCATGACGCAGCTGCGCGGCCTGCTGGGCGAAGAGATCGTCCTGACCGGCCCGTCGAAGGACCTGCACTCCGGCATGTACGGCGGCGCCGCGATGAACCCGATCCGCGTGATGTCGCGGATCCTCGCCAACCTGCATGACGACACCGGCCGCATCCAGGTGCCGCACTTCTACGACGACGTTCCCGACCTGCCGGCGGACATCAAGGCGCAGTGGGACGGCCTGAACTTCGACCACGCCACCTTCCTTGGCGACGTCGGCCTGTCGAAGCCCGCGGGCGAACAGGATCATACCGCGCTCGAGATGATCTGGTCCCGCCCCACGGCAGAGATCAACGGCATCAAGGGCGGCTATACCGGCGACGGTTTCAAGACCGTTCTGCCCTCGAAGGTCTCCGCCAAGGTCAGTTTCCGCCTTGTCGGCCAGCAGGACCCGCACGCCCTGCGCGAACACTTCCGGGCATGGGTCAAGGCGCAGCTGCCCGAGGATGTCACCGCCGAGTTCCACGCGCATGGCGCCTCTCCGGCCAGCCAGATGTCCATCGATCACCCGGCGTTCGAGCAGACCCGCGCGGTGCTGGGCGAGGAATGGGGCGAAGAGGCCGCCTTCACCGGATGCGGCGGATCCATTCCCGTCGCGGGCTACTTCAAGACGTACCTCGGCCTCGACACGATGCTGGTGGGATGGGGCAAGGACGACGACCAGATCCACTCCCCGAACGAGAAGTACGACGTCGAGAGCTTCCACAAAGGCATCCGGAGCTGGGCCCGGATTCTCGACGCCATCCGCTGAGGCAAGCGAACGGCCGGGCCGGTCTGTCGGGGACCGGCCCGCACACGCAGGGGTTTAGCTGTTGGGTATGTCAAGTTTACCCTTGGTCAAGCCGTGCAACCCGAATGCGGCGGCCTTGGCGTTCCGCCCCATCAAACTGCGCCGCTTCGGCCAAATCTCTCCCAAAAGGTTAAAATACAACCCATGGTAAGGTCAGATTGTGGCCATTTCGCCTCAATTGACCCTGATTTGGCCCGAATCCGCTTTTAGACATGAGGCATGAGCACAGCGATCCGAAAACAGACCCACGCGGATTTTTGTCAACGCCTCTCTCGCGTGGAGAGCCGCTTTTGTCGCCCCGGTGCATCGGCTACGACCCGGGACACGACGGTCGCCCGCCCGTTCGCCGCAACTCTGACGGGTTTCGGCTGGATCTATCTCGTGGTTGCGGTTTCGACCAACCGTGAATTGATCGCTTCCTCGCTGAAGCAGGGCTCGCTTCCCGTTGAATACCACGACTGGATCTTCAACGGCCTCGCCGCGATGATCGTGGCATCCTTTATAGTGTTGGCCCTGCACGTCTTCCGCTACTTCATGAAGACCGGCGGCAAGCGGACGAACTCCGGCGGTGTTCTTGTCGGCGCAATCGCGGCATTGGTGCTGTTCTACACCCCATCCGGCGTGTGGAGCACGGGCTTCGGAATGCTGGACGGGCACAGCCGGAATGCCCTGGCAACAGCGGGCGCCGCGATCGAGGGCACCTTCCCCGGGCTTGGTGTTCACAATCTGGCTTTCGTCTCGTCCGGCGGCAACTGACGCCCCGCGCGCCCCTCAGAACGCACCCACGAACCTGTCCGGCACCACGTATTGTTGTTCGAACTCGGGGCGTGCAAAGTGCCAGAACCCGGTTTCGCCGCGCGGTCCCCAGCTTCGGTGCATGCGTTTCCGCACCCACCCGAAGTCGAAGCCGTCCATCATCTCCAGATCCGCGAACGCTTCGAACACCGCGCGATCCTCTCCCCGCGCCTCCGCGAACCAGTGCCGCCCGATGGAGGCCGTCTGAACATCCGCGCCCACACTCTCCGTCACGGCGTTGCGGGCGTTCATCACCTCCGTGTAGTTGCGGAAATCGCAGAACTTCAGGTGGAACAGGTACAGCTCGTCAGGCGCGTGCAGCTTGTCGTACTGCGTGAAATGGCCACCCCGGGCGATCTTGGCGCCGTGGCTGACGATGCAGGGTTTCGAATAATGCGGCGCAAGGCGCACATGCCGGCGGGGCCCGAGGATATGGTCGGAGATCTCCTCTTCCTCGACATCGATGCGATGGATGACCTCCAGCCCCAGCGGCGTCAGGAACCGGCGCGGCTTCGTCTCGGTCAGGTATTGCAGCAGGTCGCGTCCGTCCTCCGGGTCCACCACCACCAGCTCGTCCACGTCGCCCACCACCACATGCGTGTAGTAGCAGCGCAGCCCCTGCACGAGGTTGTTCAGCAACCGCCAGCGCTTCATGTCGAAGTTGGGATGCGGATCGCCGGGGATGCCGATGACGTTGCAGCCCTCGGCCAGCGCGGCGACCTCATCCCCCCGGCCATGGTTGACGATATAGCAGTTCTCGCGCCCGAAGACCTCGCCGTAGTGGCGCAACCAGGCCTTCAGGAAGAAGGCATCGTCCCGCACCATGGTGAGTGCCGCCGCAACCGATTGCATCCGCTCGTATCCCTCGTATCGCCCGCTTCCGTGGCCTTTGCGCCGCAGGATACCGCAGGACCCCGAACATGAGAATCGCATTCTGTCACGCGCCTCACTAAGGTTGCGAAAAAGAGACCCGCGAGGCGCGAGCATGATCTCAGACGAGTTTTCCCGGACAGGCTGGCAGATTGTCCCCGGCCCGGCCCCCGTGCGCCGCTTCCAGGTCTTCGGAGAGCGGTCGTCCGGCACCAACTTCGTCAAGCGGCTGATCGGGCGGAACTCTGCCCTGCGACCGACCGAGGCGCTCGGCTGGAAACATGGTTTCCCGCACATGACCGCGATTCCGGCGGATACGGTGGTGATCTGCTGCGTCCGGGATGCCCGCGCTTGGAGCCTCTCGATGCACGCCAAGCCCTGGCACACGCCGCCCGCGATGCAGGCCATGGGATATTCCGATTTCATCCGCGCCGAATGGGCCACCATCGCCGACCGCAAACGCTACTTCCCGCAGGTCCAGGAGATCGGCGGCGAAGGTCTGCCGTTGCAGCACGACCGCCACCCGGTGACCGGGGCGACCTTTGCCAACCTCTTCGCGCTGCGCCGGACCAAGCTGGAAGGGCTCTTGTCTTTCCTGATGCGCGGGTCGGCCGTGGTGCTCTGCCGCATGGAAGCCGTGCAGGCGGACCCACAGGCATTTCTGCGCGGCGTTCACGAGGGTCTTGGTCTGCCGATGCCGGAAGGCGATTATCGCCCCGTCATGAAGCGCCTCGGGTCGAAGTTCTCGCCCGCCGTCGCGGAACGCCCCGACACGCCCCGCGACGTGCCGGAGGCCGACCTCGACTTCCTGCGCGACGCCCTCGACCTGACGACCGAGGCGCGCCTGGGTTACGTCTACTGACCGCGCTTCGCGTCAGGTTTCAGCTTCGATGAATATCGCCCTGAAATCGTTGACGTTTGTCCCGGTTGGCCCGGGCGCGAAGATGTCACCAATTGCGTCGAAGGCGCCGTAGGGATCCTGCTTACGAACGAAGTCGCGCGGGTCGTGCCCCGCTTCGCGCAGCCGCGCCATACTCTGACCGTCGCAGAAGGCCCCTGCATTGTCTTCGGTGCCGTCGATGCCGTCGGTATCCGCCGCCAATGCGCTGATCGGCATCCCCTCTGTGCCAAGGGCAAACCCCAGCAGAAACGCGGTGTTGCGACCGCCGCGGCCCGGGGTTTCGCCCAGCGTCACGGTGGTTTCGCCGCCTGACAGCATGACAACCGGCGGTTTGAAAGGACGACCCCGGCGGGCCACCTCGCGCGCAATGGCGGCGTGCACCGAGCCGACATCGCCCGCCTCACCCTCGATGGCATCCGACAGGATCACCGGCGTGATGCCCGCTGCCTCGGCCTTGGCCGCCGCCGCTTCGAGCGATAAGCGGGCCGACGCCACGACCCGGACCACGTTGCGTTCAAAGGCCGGGTCCATCGGTGAGGGTGCCGCGGCGGCCTCCGTCGCGATGTGGGCCATGACCTTTTCCGGCAGGGCGATGTTGCGCGCCCGGATCATCGCCAGCGCGTCTTCGCGCGTGACCCAGTCGGGTACCGTCGGACCAGAGGCGACCTGCGCCGGATCGTCCCCCGGCACGTCCGAGACCACCAGCGACACGACCTGCGCCGGTGCTGCGGCAGCGGCCAGACGCCCGCCTTTTATCCGGCTCACATGCTTGCGGATCGCGTTCATCACCCCGATGGGCGCGCCGGACGCCAGAAGCGCGCGGTTCAGCGCCTGTTCGTCCTCAAGCGTCAGACCTTCGGGCGGGGCGGGCAGCAGGGCCGAGCCGCCACCGCAGACCAGCGCCACGACCAGATCGCCGGGCGTCAGGCCGGAGACGGCGTTGAACACCTCCTCCGTCGCGGCGAGACCGGCGGCATCCGGCACCGGGTGCGCGGCCTCGATCACCTTCAGGTGCTTGCAGGGCGCGGCATAGCCGTAGCGGGTGACGACGACGCCCTCTACCGGGTCTCCCCACAGCTCTTCGAAGGCGGCCGCAAGTTGCGCGGCGCCCTTGCCTAAGGCGACGACCACGGTGCGCCCCGGCGGTTTCGGAGGCAACACGTCGCGCAGCGCCTGCATGGGATCGGCGGCGGCCACGGCGGCCTCGAACAGATCGGTCAGAAAGGCGCGCTTATCCATCGGTCATCTCCTCTTGGCGGGCATGGGCGGCGGCCAGCCGTTCAACGGCCTCTAGCACATGCGGCAGCGGCGGACAGGACCGGCGCGTCTCGAGGGAAACATGCAGCATGAACTGGTCGCAGGTCGACAGGATTGCATCGTCCGAAGCGCGCTTCATCTCGTGCCATAGGCGCAGCTTCTTGCCCTCCCCCTGCGTGACGCGCGTTTCAACGTAAAACTCTTCCCCCGCAATGGTTTCGGCGAGATACTTGATGTTGTTTTCGGCGGTGAAATAGCTGTGGCCCGCCGCGATGTAGGCCCGGTCGGCCCCGATGTGGGTCATCAGCTCTTCGGACGCGTCGGAGAACACCTGCCCGTAGCGGCCTTCGTTCATGTGGCGGTTCATGTCGGTCCAGTCGACCGGTACGGTGCGACGGACGGTCACCAGCGGCACGCCGTCGCCAAGGTCGCCGCGCAGGGTCGCGTCGTGGTCGAGAATCAGCTTGCCCGCCGCCGCCTCGCGGCCCTTGAGCGCCCGCAGGATCGCCACGAGATTGTCGTCCCGCTGACGCTCCAGCTCGCGGATGGAGAACTGGCCCGACTGCGCGTCCGACTGGTCGGCGATCAGGTCGACCAGCTCGTCGGTGAACTCGGGCACGTCCATCAGCTTGGTCCAGGGCCACGACAGGCACGGCCCGAACTGCGCCATGAAGTGCCGCATCCCCGCTTCGCCGCCCGCGACGCGGTAGGTCTCGAACAGGCCCATCTGCGCCCAGCGAAGGCCGAACCCGTAGCGGATGGCATTGTCGATCTCTTCGGTGGTGGCGATGCCGTCCTTGACCAGCCACAACGCCTCGCGCCAGACGGCCTCGAGGAAACGGTCGGCGATATGGGCGTCGATCTCGGCGCGCACATGCAGGGGATACATGCCGATCTCGGTCAGGATGGTGCGCGCGCGGACCACCGTCGCATCGTCCGCCCCGCCCGGCACCAGTTCGACAAGCGGCAGCAGGTAGACCGGGTTGAACGGATGCGCGACGACGATCTGTCCGGGCCGCGTGGCGCCCTGCTGCAACTCGGAGGGTTTGAACCCGCTGGTGGAGGAGCCCAGGACCGCACCTTCGGGCGCATGGGCCTGGATTTCGCGGATGACCCTGTGCTTGAGGTCGAGCCGTTCAGGCACGCTTTCCTCGATGTAATCGGCGCCTGTGACCGCCTCCGCCAGATCCTTGTGGAAGGTGATCTTGCCGCGCTTCGGCATCGGCGCCTCGTAGAGCATCGGCAACGCGCGGGCGGCGCCGGCCATCACCTCTGCGATCTTGCGCTCCGCCTCCGGATCGGGATCGAAGATCCGCACGTCCCAGCCCATCAGTGCAAAGCGCGCGGCCCAGCCGCCGCCGATCACCCCGCCGCCGACGATGGTGGCTATCTTCGTCATGTGACGCTCTCCCTCATTTCATCACCCGGGTCAGGTCGTACCCGTACCACTCCAGGATGTCCCGTGCTGCGTTCAGCCGTTCTCCGGGGCGGCCCGTCCGGTCGAGAATGGCGAACCAAGCGCCCCCCGGCGCGCCCATGGCCAGCGTCCGGTCGTCATCGTCCAGCCAGTGCACCCAGACCTCCGTCTCGCCCGAGGCGAAGCGGCCTTGCCCCTTCGGCACGAAGGCCTCCGCATACGGGCCGATCTGCAGGGCGCCGTTGCCCATGCGGACCGGGGTGCCGGGCCGCGCCCGGCTGCTTTGCACCACGACCCACTGGCCCTGGACGCGCGCGGGATCGGCGTTGACCTGCGACGCCACGGCGGTTGTCGGGTTGCGGACCGGGATCGGCGCATGCGGTGCCTGGGGCGCGACCGAACAGGCCGCCACAAGCAGGATCGCCGGCACTGCGCGGATCAAGACAGACGGGCCCGGATGGCGGGGGCCAACGCCTGTCCCAGCGCGATATGCGACTCAGGCTCCCAATGGACACCGTCCTTCGGCGACACGGTGGCGTATTGGCCCGCATCGAAGAACCCGATGCCCTGACGTCCGGCCATCTCTGCCAGCCGTTCGGTCAATCCCTGCTGTCGCGCCTCTGCCCCGAGGTAGGGCGCCTCAAGCGCGCCGCATTCGCGCACCGGGGCGGGCGCGATGACCATGAAGTCGGACACCACGGCCTCTGCCCTGCTCATGATGACCAGCCGTTCGACCGAGCGGGCGATCTCCCAGGCGGTGACCGAAAAGCGGTTCTTCAGGTCGTTGGTGCCAAGCATGATCAGCATAAGGTCGATGGGGCGGTGGGTGTGCAGGATCGCGGTCAGCACCGCCTGCCCGTTGCGGCAGCCGCCCTCAACCGGATCGTCGTGCACCGTGGTCCGACCGGGCAGGCCCTCCGGGATGACCTCGTGCCCGTCGCCCAGTTCCGCTGCCAGCACGTCGGGCCAGCGCTGGCCTTTCGGATGGCGCGCCTGACCGCCGGGCCGGTCCAGCGGCGCGGTCCCGTGCGTGTTGCTGTCGCCGAAGCATAAAATGACTGCCATGGTGCCTCCTTTGCGTGCAGTGAGACCCGGCTCGCGGCCATGGTCAATCCCCATGCCACCAAATCGCACCTCGACCGTCTTGGAATCGCCCCGGTCCCATGCAATTGAACACGTGGGGCACCCTTCTGCCGGGGGTATTTACGTGACCATCTCGACCGCCACTCACCAGCCGGAGCAGCGCTCCGGACGACACGCGCGCCTGTTCGACCTGCACCGCCAGACGCAGGCCCCGCGAGAGGCCCGGCCCGATCTGCTTGCGGCAGAGGACAGCCTGCGCATTCAGGCCAGTGCCGCGCAGTCGCTGACAGCGGGACCCCGGCGCAGGCCCAGCCTTCTGCGGGCCCTGCTGCGCCGGTTCTCAGCCCCGAAAGCCGGTGGCTACGACGAACTTTTCCGATGAATCCGAACGGCTTGCGGGCGGCTTGAAATTCGCCACCTTGTCGAACCGCTGCTTCAGGGTGGACTGGAGCGTGCCTTCGGCCCCGCCCGCCAGCACCTTGGCCACGAAGGTCCCGCCCTCTTCCAGCACGTCGAAGGCCAGTTCCGCCGCTGCCTCGCAGAGGGTGATAATGCGCAGGTGATCGGTCTGCTTGTGACCGGAGGAGGCCGCGGCCATGTCCGACATCACCACATCCGCGCTGCCGCCCAGCCAATCCTTCACCTTGTCGTCGGCCCCGTCTTCGAGGAAGTCGAGTTGGTGCAGTTCCACGCCGGCGATCGCGTCGACCTCCTGCAGGTCGATGCCAAGCACGAAACCCTGCGCCTTGCCGGGCTTCTCGCCAAGGGAATTGACCCGGCGCGCCGCCACCTGGCACCAGCCACCCGGCGCACAGCCCAGATCGACGACCCGCGCGCCGGGCACGAGGAAGCGGTACTTGTCGTCGATCTCGAGGATCTTGAAGGCCGCGCGGCCACGGTAGCCCTCTTCCTTCGCCCTCTTCACGTAGGGGTCGTTCAACTGACGTTGCAGCCAGAGGGTCGAGGACAGCTTGCGCCCCCGGGCGGTCTTTACCTTGACCTTCAGATCGCGCTGTCCGCGTCCGGATGAGTTCTTCGGCCCCTTCGCCATCGTGTCGCGACCCTGTCCTGTCAGTTCTGTGAAAACGGTCCGGGCGGCCGGTCAGCCCCCCGGCGCGCTCTTTCCGAGAAACCGTCTATAGCGGACCGTCTTCCAGAACGCCATCCGCCGACATTTGCGCGTAAAGCAGACCCTCGCGCAGGCCGCGGTCCGCCACGCTCAGCCGGTCGGTGGGCCAGAGCCGCAGCAGCGCCTGAAGGATGGCCGACCCCGACATGATGAGGGCGTGCCGGTCCGGCCCGATGCGAGGATCGCGGCGGCGCCCGGTCGGTCCCATCTCGAGGTAGTTCTGGATCACCGCCTCGATCTGGTCGGAGGACATGCGCAGCCCGTCGACCTTCGTGCGGTCGTAGCGCCGCAGCCCGAGGTGCGATGCCGCAACCGTGGTCACGGTCCCCGAAGTACCTACGATCTGGAACCCCTCGCGCGCCTGTTCGTCCTGATAAGGCGCGAATTCGGCGAGGTTTTCCTCGAAGTACCAGCTCATCAGAGCGTATCGCGCGGCGTCGTCCTGCACGTCCGAGAACTGGTCGCGCAGGGTCGCCACGCCGAGCGGCACGGAGATCCAGTCGACCACTTTCGCAGAGGGAAACGGCGAGGACGGCGGATGGAACCCGGCATGCAGCCGCATGATGGCGCGGGGCCGTTCACGCGGTTCGACTGCGCTGAGGTCGATCCACACCAGCTCTGTCGAGCCGCCGCCGATGTCCACCACCAGAAGCTGCTCTGTCTTGGTGGAGACGAGCGGCGCGCAGGAGATCACGGCAAGGCGGGCTTCTTCCTCGGGCTGGATGATCTCCAGCGTGAGGCCGGTGTCGCGCCGCACCTGCCGGATGAACTCGCGCGCGTTCTTGGCACGGCGGCAGGCCTCCGTCGCGACAAGCCGCATGCGCTGCACGTTGTGGCGTTCGATCTTCTGCTTGCAGACACGCAAAGCAGAGACCGTGCGCCCCATGGACGCACGGCTTAACCTTCCGGTCATCTCCAGCCCCTGCCCCAGCTGGACGGACTTGGAGAAGCTGTCGACCACATGAAACTGGCTGCCCTTCGGCTGGGCAATCAGCATGCGGCAACTGTTTGTTCCCAGATCCAGAGCCGCGTAGAGGGCATTCGGATCCGGGTCTGTCGGCGCGGGACTCTCAACCGGTCTCGGGAAAGCGCCCGCAGCCTTGGGACGCTTGGGCGCCATGATGATGCGCCTCTTCCGATCTCAACTTGATTTCAGGATACGCCTCAGTTCGGTATCGCGCAAGCCGCATGTATCTTAGATCCGAAGGGGTTGCGGAAGTAGCCCTTCAGGAGCGCGTATTCCTGTTCGAGGAAAGGCCGGATCGCATCCACCGTTTCGTCGAGCAAGTCGTCGAGCACCAGCTTGCGGCGCGTTGCATTGGCATGCGGCACCGTCAGCATCCGCCCGGTGCGCACCGAGAGGTCATGCTCCAGTTCGTCGAGCTCGGACGTGCGGTAGACGCGGTCGAAGTCCTCTTCGGGCTGGGGGCCGACAAAAAAGGCGGCGCTCATGCAGTGATGTTTCACCAGCGAGGAATGCATCTTGTAAGCTTCCAGATTCAGAAAGAAAAAGTCCGGATCCGGGTCGACGGGATAGCGCGCGGACTTGCGCAGGCGCGGGCTGTTCGACATCTCTTCGCGGTTGGCGACGATGTCGGTGTAACACGACATCAGCCGCTTTACCGGATCGCGGACGACGCAGAAGCGGAAGTAGTCGGCGTAGCGCACCCAGCGGTCGCTGCGGAAACGGCGGGTCGGGTAGACATCGTGCCAGACCTGCACGTCCGGCGTGTCGGGCTGCGACACGTCCGGGTCGACCTGCGCCAGCGTGCGCTTGACCGAGGTGCAGGCCGATTTCGGCAAGGGCGTGAAGGCCAGCCTGTATGCGTCCACCGTGATCGTCATCGCCCCGTCCCCTTCAGCCTCCGATTGAATGGTTAATCAAAGGTTTGGCCGGAAAATGCGGCGTCAATGGGTCGGGAGTCCTCAATCATTTCATCATTTTCCTGAAAACTTTGGGGCAAAGGTGCCGTTCACCTTCCGGTCTGTTTCACATAGGCTGTCGCTCATGATGCGTCACGGGTCGAAAACCGACACCGTCCGGCGCATCCCTGCAGGTAGAGAGACCTTCAGGCGAACAGGGGAATCGACGCTGATGAGCACGGAACTGACCATTGTCTACTGGCGGGACATCCCGGCGCAGGTGATCGTCGGCAAGGGCCGTCGCGGTGCCAAGGCACAATTGCCCGAGCGCTTCGAACAGGCGATCGACCGTGCCGCGATGAAATCCGGTGCGGCGGAAACCGACGCTTATCTGGCGGAGTGGCGCAAGGTGCCCTCCGGCGAGGTGGCGGGCGATCCGCAGGAGGCGGCGGCGGATGCGGCGGCGCGACTGGATGCGGAATACGACAGCGAGCGCCTCAAGACCCTGATCGCCAATGGTGGCTGGGCCGATGTTTCTGCGCAGGCGGAAAACCAGGCCTGAAGTTGATGACCCTGAAGGAGGCTCTCATGGCTTTGTTCCAATTTCGTAAACGCGAAGACCGCTCTTTCACCGAGACCCCGGGCAATGCCGCCATGGAGGCCTTCCTGAAGGGCTATTCCATCGAGGTCATGCCGCGCACGGCCTCCAAGGTGGAGAATTTCCGCGACCTGCTGCCGGAAGGCACCCGGGTCTACATCGCCCACATCGACGGCACCCCCATCGAGGAGATGGTCGCCACGGCAAAGCGTTTGTCGTCCGAGGGTTACAACGTGATGCCGCACTTCCCCGCGCGCATCATCAAGGACGCCGCGACGCTCGGGAACTGGATCGCCATGTACCAGGGCGAGGCCGGCGTCGAGCAGGCGCTGCTGCTGGCCGGCGGCGTGTCGGAGCCGCACGGCGACTTCCACTCCTCCATGCAGCTCATGGAAACCGGCCTGTTCGACAAGGCGGGCTTCAAACGCCTGCACGTGGCGGGCCACCCCGAGGGCAACAAGGACATCGACCCCGACGGCTCCGACCGTGCGGTGATGGAGGCGCTGCGCTGGAAGCAGTCGTTCTCGGAACGGACGGACGCGCAGATGGCGCTGGCCACGCAGTTCGCGTTCGAGGCGAAGCCGATCATCGAATGGGTCAACCGCCTGAATGCAGAGGGGATTTCCCTGCCCGTCCACATCGGGATCGCGGGTCCGGCCAAGCTACAGACGCTGATCAAGTTCGCCATCGCCTGCGGTGTCGGCCCCTCTCTCAAGGTGCTGCAGAAGCGCGCGATGGACGTGACCAAGCTGCTGCTGCCCTACGAGCCGACGGACGTCCTGGCAGAGCTGGCGGCCCACAAGGCGGCCAACCCGGCGTTCGGCATCGAGCAGGTGCACTTCTTCCCGCTGGGCGGCATCAAGACCAACGCCGAGTGGGCCATCGACAACGGCGGCGAAGCGGCGCGCCCGGCGAACGGATGACCAAACCCGCGCTGCTCTTCGACCTCGACGGCACCATGCTGGACACGGACGCGATCCACGCCCGTGTCTTTGCCGAAATGATGGCGCCTTACGGGATCGAGGTGACCCACGACTTCTACATGGCCAGGGTCCACGGCCGCCTGAACGTTGATATCTTTGCGGAAATCCTGCCCGACCTTGATGACCCGCAGGGCCTGTCGGAGGCGAAGGAGGCGGAGTTCCGCAATCGTCTGCCGCGTCCCTATCCGGGGATGCCGGGGGTTCAGGCGCTGGTCCGCGCGGCAGAGGCCGAGGGCTGGCGGCTGGCGGTTGTGACCAACGCCATGCGCGCCAACGCCGAGGCGATGCTGCAGGCCATCGAGTTGAGGGACGCCTTCGAAGTCATTGTAATCGGGGAAGAATGTGAGCGCGGCAAGCCCGATCCGATGCCCTACCGGGAGGCGATGCGCCAGCTTGGCGTGCCCCCCGGCCACTGCATCGCATTCGAGGACAGCCCCTCGGGGATGCGGGCTGCGGCGGGGTCCGGGGCCTATGCCATCGGCATCCGCTCCAGCCTGGACGATGCCACTTTGCGGGCCAGCGGCGCACGCGAAACACTACAGGATTTCAAGGACATATCGCTCGACGCTCTGTGCGCGCGATTGAAGGGAGAGACCACCACATGACCCGTACCGTCGTCGAGTCGAAGACCAAAACCGCGATCATCGGATTTGACCAGCCGTTCTGCGTGATCGGGGAGCGTATCAACCCGACCGGGCGCAAGATCCTCAACGAGGAACTGGAGCGCGGCGACTTTTCCCGCGTGGAGGCGGACGCCATCGCGCAGGTCGCGGCGGGGGCCACGGTGCTCGACATCAACTCCGGCGCGGTGTTCTCCAACAAGATGGCCGAGGACCCGCGCTATGCCGACAACAACTTTGTCGAGCCGGAGCTGATGCGCCAACTTGTCGAGTGTGTTCAAAAGGTTGTGGACGCTCCCTTGTGCATCGACTCCTCCGTTCCCGGCGCGCTGGAGAACGGGCTTGCCGCGGCAGAGGGGCGTCCGCTCCTGAACTCCGTCACCGGCGAGGAAGAGCGGCTGGAGCTGGTTCTGCCGCTGGTGAAGAAATACAACGTGCCGGTCGTGGCGATCTCGAACGACGACACGGGCATCAGCGAGGACCCGGAGGTCCGCTTTGCCGTCGCCAAGAAAATCGTCCAGCGCGCGGCCGATTTCGGCATCCCGGCACACGATATTGTGGTCGACCCGCTTGTCATGCCCATCGGTGCGATGGCCACGGCTGGTCATCAGGTGTTTACCTTGGTTAGGCGCCTGCGCGAGGAGCTGGGCGTGAACACCACCTGCGGCGCGTCCAACATCAGCTTCGGCCTGCCCAACCGGCACGGCATCAACAATGCCTTCCTGCCGATGGCGATGGGCGCGGGCATGACCTCCGCGATCATGAACCCGGTGGCGCTGCCGATCAACGCGGCCAAGATTGCCGAGAAGAAACAACAGGTTGAAGCCGCGGGCATCATCCTGCCCGAGGACATGGACGACGAAACCTTCGTCACCCTGTTCGGCATGGGGTCGACCAAGCCGCGTCCCGGCAAGGAGATGGAGGCCATCCGCGCCGCCAACCTGCTGACCAACCACGACGACGGTGGCGCGGCCTGGATTTCCTTTAACAAACCCGCCGGTGAAGCCGGTGGCGGTGCCGGCGGGCGCCGTGGCGGGCGTCGCCGCCGGGCCTGAGCGTCCGCGCACCGGCCCCACACCACGTCAAGACATGCGGCGCGCGGCCTGTTAACCGCGCGCCGTTTACGTTTTGGAAAGGTGAGTCCCGGCCGGTTCGGCCCCCTGAACCGGCCGGTTGTTAACCATCGCCCCGGCCCCGGGGCGCCCCATTCGGGATCAGCCAGACCGTTTTCCGGTGCGACGCAGGATTTCCGCACCAGCGGTCATCACGACCGCGTGAACGCCGGGCCGAAAGGCAGGAAAAACCTCAGCAGCGGGAGCGGCAGAGGTTTTCGCAGGGGATGCCGTCGTGATCGCCGTCCCGCTTCGACTGACCGCACTGGATCAGCTTGAAGCAGGCCTCCTCGCAGGAGCGCAGTTGCTTGCAGCTCACGTCCCGGCAGTCGTAGGCCTGCGCGGTCTGGTAAGGCGCCAGCCGCGACCGCAGGTCGGCGGCCGTGAGCGGTTCCGCCGTGGCGGAGGACGTGGTGGCGATGAGAAGAAGGACCGTGAGAACTCGCATGGTGAACACCCGTTAACGTTTCGTTCATATACGTTAACGGAGCGGCCCCGCCCGCCAAACAGGAAACGCCGCCGCACCACGCGGTTTTCCCGGCGGCACGCGGTCGCAGACCCACAGGCGCATGACCGGTGTCAGGCCTTTTCGGCGCGCTTCTTCAGGACGCCCGCGTGTTCGGCCAGATCGCGGGCGATGGCGAAGGCGCCCTGGATCTTGTCGCGGTCCTTCTTCCAGTCGCGGCGGACGACGATCTTGTTGTCCTTGATCTTCGCCAGCCCCTTCTGGTCGTTGATGAAGGCCACCAGCCCCTCGGGCGAGGCGAACTTGTCGTTGTGGAACTGGATCGTCGCGCCCTTCGGCCCGCCGTCGAGCTTGGCGATGCCCGCGCGCTTGCACATCGCCTTGATGCGCACCACCAGAAGAAGGGTGTTCACCTCGCGCGGGAGCTTGCCGAAGCGGTCGATCAGCTCGGCGGCAAAGCCTTCCAGCTCCACCTTTGTGGTCAGCGACGACAGGCGGCGGTACAGGCCCAGCCGCACGTCGAGGTCGGGCACGTAGTCTTCGGGGATCAGCACCGGCACGCCGAGGTTGATCTGCGGCGCCCACTGGCCGTCTTCCTCGGTCAGGCCCTCCATCTCGCCGGAGCGGATCTTGGAGATCGCCTCCTCCAGCATGGACTGGTACAACTCGTAGCCCACGTCGCGCATCTGGCCGGACTGTTCCTCGCCCAGGAGGTTGCCCGCGCCGCGGATGTCGAGGTCCTGCGAGGCGAGGCTGAAGCCCGCGCCCAGCATGTCGATGGCCCCCAGCACGCGCAGGCGTTTCTCGGCGGTGGCGGTCAGCTTTGCGCGCGGCTTCGTCGTCAGGTAGCAGTAGGCGCGGGTCTTGGACCGGCCCACCCTGCCCCGGATCTGGTAGAGCTGGCTGAGGCCGAACATGTCGGCGCGGTGCACGATCATGGTGTTGGCGGTCGGGATGTCGAGGCCGGATTCCACGATGGTGGTGGCCACCAGCACGTCGTACTTGCCGTCGTAGAAGGCGTTCATCCGCTCGTCGAGGTCGCCCGCCGCCATCTGGCCGTGCGCCACGACGTAGGAACATTCGGGGACCTGTTCCTTCAGGAATTCCTCGATCTCCGGCAGGTCGGTGATCTTCGGCACGACGACGAAGGACTGCCCGCCGCGGTAGTGTTCGCGCAGGAGCGCCTCGCGCACGGTGACGGGATCGAATTCCGAGACATAGGTGCGGATCGACAGGCGGTCGACCGGCGGCGTGCCGATGATCGACAGGTCGCGTACCCCGGTCAGAGAAAGCTGCAGCGTGCGCGGGATCGGCGTGGCGGTGAGCGTCAGCACGTGGATGTCGGAGCGCAGCTGTTTCAGCCGTTCCTTGTGCTGCACGCCGAAGCGCTGCTCCTCGTCGATGATCAAGAGGCCGAGGTTCTGGAAGCGGATGTTCTTGGCCAGAAGCGCATGGGTGCCGATGGCGATATCGACGGTGCCCTTGGCGATGCCCTCGCGCGTCTTGGCGGCCTGCTTGGCCGGGACGAAGCGCGACAGGGCCGCGACCTCGAGCGGGAAGCCGCGGAAGCGTTCGGCAAAGGACTTGTAGTGTTGACGGGCGAGCAGCGTCGTGGGTGCGATCACCGCCACCTGCACGCCGGACATGGCGGCGACGAAGGCGGCGCGCATCGCGACTTCGGTCTTGCCGAAGCCCACGTCGCCGCAGATCAGCCGGTCCATCGGCTGGCCGGACTGGAGGTCGGCCATCACGTCCTCGATGGCGGCAAGCTGGTCGTCGGTTTCGGAGTACGGGAAGCGCGCGGCAAAGCTCTCGTAGGCGCCCGGCGGCGGGTCGAGCATCGGCGCCTTGCGCAGCGCGCGTTCGGCGGCGATCCGGATCAGCCGGTCGGCCATCTCGCGGATGCGTTCCTTGAGCTTGGCCTTCTTCGCCTGCCACGCGCCGCCGCCCAGCCGGTCGAGCAGACCCTCGTCGTGGCCATACTTGGACAGCAGCTCGATGTTCTCGACGGGCAGGTAGAGCTTCGCGTCCTCGGCGTATTGCAGCAGCAGGCATTCGTGCGGGCTGCCCGCGGCGGTGATGACCTCCATCCCCATGTAGCGGCCGATGCCGTGGTCGACGTGCACCACGAGGTCGCCCGGAGACAGCGACTGGTGTTCGGTCAGGAAGTTCTCGGCCTTGCGGCGCTTCGCGGGTTTGCGGATCAGCCGGTCGCCCAGCACGTCCTGTTCCGAGACCACGGTGATCCGGCCCTTGTCGCCCGCGGCCTCCCACGGGGCCTCGAACCCGGTGTCGAGCGCCCAGACCGCAAGGTGCAGCCCGCGTTTGCCGACACGCGTGGCGTTGGAGATCGGGATGACCTCGGCGAGGCCCTCGTCCTCGATCAGGCCGGTCAGGCGTTCGCGCGCCCCTTCGGACCAGGACGCGATGACGACCGGGCCCTGATCCAGCTTCTTCTTGACGTGGTCGGCGAGGGCGGCAAACAGGCTGATGTTCTCCTGCTGGCGCTCGGGGGCGAAGTTGCGCCCGATGCGCCCGCCCGCGTCCACCACGCCCGGCCCGGTGGCCTGCGGCAGCGGATGGAACTGCACGCGGCGGCGGTCGCCGATCGCCTGTTCCCACGCGCTGTCATCGAGGTAGAGCAGGTCCGGCGGGACGGGCTTGTAGACCGTGCTGCCCAGCGTCTTCTTCTGCGAGAGCGCGTGCTTGCGGGTCTCGTACTGGTCGGCGATGCTGTCCCAGCGCGACAGCCGCGCGGGCGTCAGCTGGTCGTCCATCAGCACCGGCGCCCCCGGCAGGTAGTCGAAGAGCGTTTCCAGCCGGTCGTGGAAGAACGGCAGCCAGTGTTCGATCCCGGCGTGCTTGCGGCCGGCGCTCACCGCCTCGTAAAGCGGGTCGTCGGTGCCCGCCGCGCCGAACTCGATCCGGTAGTTCTGGCGGAAGCGCAGGATCGCCGCCTCGTCGAGGATCACCTCGGACACCGGCGCCAGTTCCACCACGTCGAGCTTTTCCGTCGTCCGCTGGGAGGCCGCGTCGAAGCGGCGCGCGCCCTCCAGCGTGTCGCCGAAGAAGTCGAGCCGCACGGGCCCGCCCTCGCCCGGCGGGTAGATGTCGATGATGCCGCCGCGGATGGCGTAATCGCCGGGCTCCGTCACCGTGGGCGCCTGGCTGAACCCCATGCGCACGAGGAAGGCGCGCAGCGCCTCCTCGTCGACACGGTCGCCCACGCGGGCGGTGAAGGCCGCCTCGCGCAGCACCTCGCGGGCGGGCAGGCGCTGCATCGCCGCGCCCAGCGTCGTCAGGAGGACAAAGCGGTCCGGCATGCCGTGCGCCAGCCCCGCCAGCGTCGCCATGCGCGCCGCCGAGATATCGGCATTGGGCGACACCCGGTCATAGGGCACGCAGTCCCAGGCGGGGAAGACCACAACCGGCATGTCCGGGGCAAAGAAGGCCAGCGCATCGCGCATCGCCGCCAGCCGCTTGTCGTCGCGGGCGATGTGCACCACCGGCCCACCCGCCTTCGCCACTTCGCCCAGCACGAGCCGCGCGTCAAAGCCCTCCGGGGCGCCGCCGATGATCACCTGTCCAGCCATGCCGCCCCAGATGGCCCGACCGTGCGGCGCCGTCAAGCAAGACCTCTCCGTCCCCCGCCGTCACCGATCCAGCGCAAGGGCCCGGCACACGCGCCCCCGCACCGGCCCGACCGCCGCCAGCTTTCTTCCGGAGCCGTCCCTCGCCTGTCGATGCCCCGACGGGGGCGGCGCGCCGGGACAAGCCAAATCGCCGAGGGGCCCCCGCAAGGGGGATACGGCTATTTTGCTTGGCGCGGGGCGACGACCCTGTCAGGCAGCAAGACGGCGAGGGACGGCATCGGCAGAAAGCAGGGTTTTCTTCTGGTGAGTCCCGAAGCCCTCCCCGGGAAGGACATTGCACGCAGCTGCCCACGAAGGACCGGCCCGACGTAGGGCGGGGCTATGCGCCGCCCTGCCCGGCGCTCAGCCGCCGAGCACGCCGATGGAGAGGTTCTGGAACATCCCCCAGAGCGCGGTGACGAAGATCGACACCAGTCCGATCATCTGGGTGATGACCCGGTGCACCCGGAGGCGGCGCCAGAGCGGCTCTCCGGATTGCTCGCCCGCGCGGATGCGGCGCGCGGAATAGACGCTCAGCAGCCCCACCAGCGTCATCGGGAAGCCCAGCAGGAACAGCGCCTGCGCCAGTTCCACCCCGTACCAGAATCCGAGGATCGCGGCGCCCGACAGGAAGGCCGACGTCAGGGCCGAGAGGAACAGACCGGATTCGTCGACGATGTAGAGAAAGCGGTTGGTGTTGATGCGCACCAGGTCCTCGAGGTCCTGCTCTGCCTGCCCGCCGCTGCGGCGCGCGCGGGCGACCATGTCGAAGGGCACGCCCAGCACCCAGTGGCTGGTCGAGGACCACAGGACGGCAAGGACGATCCAGAACCAGAGGTTGGAGAAGGACCGCATGTCGATCACTTCGAACACCGTGCCGTACCAGTCCATGCCTGCCTTTTCCCTGCTGCTTTTCGGACTTACTACCGCGCGTCCGCGCAAATGCCCAGCGACAAACAGTCGGGACCCGCGGGCGGCGTTGACGTGGCTTCCTTCCCCGGCGGCGGGTGCACACAGGATGGAACCCGGGGCGGGTCCCGTGCGCTGAGGAAGCAGACGGATGCTTGATCGTCCGTCGCCGAAAACCAATCACAGGAGGAACCAATGCCGCTGGAATACGCGCCCGATCCCGCATGCGCTGATGCCTACCCCACCCGTGCCCCCGAGCGGGAGCGCTGGATGGAGCGTGAGGACCCGGTGCTCTGGCAGGACTGGGAGGCGGATGCGCCGATCACCCGCGAGGAGGCCGCATTCTTCGAGAGGAACGGCTATCTGGTGCTGAAGGACCTGTTCACCCCGGCCGAGGTGCAGGCGCTGGTCGCCCGCGCCGGAGATATCAGGTCGCGGCTGGCGGGCAGCGATGCCGATCACGTCGTCACCGAACCGGGCGGCGACGCGGTGCGCACCGTCTTTCAACTGGAGGCGGAAGACGCGCTGATGGACAGGCTTTCCCGCGACGCCCGGCTGGCGGGGATCGCCCGCTTCATCCTGGGCGACGAGGTGGCGATCCACCAGTCGCGCCTGAACTACAAGCCGGGCTTCACCGGCAAGGAGTTCTACTGGCACTCGGACTTCGAGACATGGCACGCGGAGGACGGGATGCCCCGGATGCGCGCGCTGTCGGCCTCGCTCTTGCTGACCGACAACGTGGCGCACAACGGCGCGCTGATGCTGATGCCCGGGTCGCACAAGACCTACGTGTCCTGCCGGGGCGAGACGCCCGAGGACAATCACAAGTCCTCGCTCGCACGCCAGGAGGTGGGCACGCCCTCGCAGGAGAGCCTTGCCGACATGGCACGCCTTTGCGGGATCGACGATGCGGAGGGGCCGGCGGGCACGCTGATCCTGTTCGACTGCAACACGCTGCACGGCTCGAACGGGAACATCACGCCCAGCCCGCGCTCCAACGCGTTCTTCGTCTACAACGCCGTGTCGAACGCGCCCGTGGCGCCGTTTGCCGCCCCCGCACCGCGCCCGGACTACCTGGCCCGCCGCGGCACGCCCGAGGCGCTTGAGGTGCGCGAGGGCGCCCTGGCCTGACGGAACCGCCCCTGCGGCCCGCCCCAATTCGTCGCGGGCGGGCCACTGGACAAGCGGGGACCGCGGGTGCATCCCTTTTGCGCGCGAAGCCAAAGGAGATGCCAGATGCACAGCCACGCCCCCTTCCCCGCCCTGCGACTTCGCCGTCTGCGCCGCACGCCCGCGCTTCGCGCGCTTGTGGCCGAGACGGTGCTGAGCCCGGCGGACTTCATCTGGCCGGTCTTCGTACGCGACGGCGAGGGCGTGTCGGAGCCGATCCATTCCATGCCCGGGGTGAACCGGCTGTCGGTCGACAAGGTGGTGGAAGCCGCGCGCGAGGCCCATGCGCTGGGCATCCCGGCGATCTGCCTGTTTCCCTATACCGACCCCGCCCTCAAGACCAAGGACTGCGCCGAGGCCTGGAACCCCGAGAACCTGTCGAACCGCGCCACCCGTGCGATCAAGGCGGCGGTGCCGGATATCGCGGTGATGACCGACGTGGCGCTCGACCCGTACAGCATCGACGGGCATGACGGCTTTGTGGAGGACGGGGTGATCGTCAACGACCGCACCGTCGAGGCGCTGGTGAAGCAGGCGCTGTCCCAGGCCGAGGCGGGCGCCGACATCATCGGGCCCTCGGACATGATGGACGGGCGCATCGGCGCGATCCGCACCGCGCTGGAGAGCGCGGGCCATCAGGACGTGCTTCTGCTGAGCTACGCGGCCAAGTATGCCTCTGCCTTCTACGGGCCGTTCCGCGATGCGGTGGGCGCGTCCGGCGCGCTCAAGGGCGACAAGAAGACCTACCAGCAGGACCCGGGCAATTCCGACGAGGCGATGCGGCTGATCGCCCGCGATCTGGGCGAAGGCGCGGACATGATCATGGTAAAGCCGGGGATGCCGTATCTGGACATCTGCCGCCGCGCCAAGGACACCTTCGGCGCGCCGACCTTCGCCTACCAGGTGTCGGGCGAATACGCGATGCTGGCGGGTGCCGGCGAACGCGGCTGGGTCGACGGCCAGAAGGTGATGATGGAAAGCCTGACCGCCTTCAAACGCGCGGGCTGCGACGGGGTGCTGACCTACTTCGCCCCCGCCGCCGCGCGTCTGCTGAACGGCTGAGGCGCGCTGGGCGCTATTGGCGCCCGGCTGCTGCCCCGTCAACGATTTCAACGCCTTGCAGAGGGGCGGCGGCTGACGCCGCGTCCGCCGGCCTGCGCCGGGCAAGGCGGCCCCTGCCCGTTTCCCCATCGCCTGCCCCCATCAATAGCGGGTCTTCGCGCATCGACCACAAGTTGAGGTGACAAGCCGCCCGCGCGCGCGTATAAAAGGCGCAACCGGCGGCACAGCCGGACGAACGAGGCATCGGCAGAAAAGAGCACACCATGACACATACGCGACGCGACGTATTTCTCGGCCTTGGGGCCGTGGGCCTTTTGGGCGCCTGCGCCAACGGCGTCGGCGGCAACGGCGGGGCAACCATCGACGCGAGGGTCGACTCCACGCTTGCACAGCTTTACGGCGACTACCCCGCGACCCGGCAACTGGCGGAGAAATCCGCAGGCCAGCTTGTCATGCCGCTGGTGACGGAAGCGGGTCTTGGCTTTGGCGGCGGCGGCGGCAACGGCGCGCTGCGCATCGGTGGCGCGACGGTCGACTATTACAACATGGTCAAGGCGTCGGGCGGTCTTCAGATCGGTGTCCAGCAGTACAGCCATGTCCTGTTCTTCATGACCGACGACGCGCTGCAGACGTTCCGCCGTTCCGGCGGTTTCGCCGCGGGCGCCGGTATTGCCTATGCCACCCCGCAAAAGGGCGAGGCGCTGGCGGCCGAGACGACCACGTCGCTTGCGCCGGTGATCGCGGTGATCTTCGGCCAGTCCGGCCTGCGGGTCGGCGCGACGCTGGAAGGCGTGAAATACACGCGCATCATTCCCTGACCTGACCGGACAAGATGCCCCAAACGGCAGCGCGGCCACACCGGCCGCGCCTTTGCGGCAAATTTTTGTATCAGGCGGGAACGGTAGAGGGCTCCGGGCATTGGTCTTTCGACAGGAGAGACCAGAATGACCAGCGAGCAAAAGTCACAGGACCGTCCGTCCACCTCCCGCAACGCCATCCGGCACCACGGCAAGCAGCTATTCGGCGGCGCGCGGACCTTCGGGTCGGGCGTCGGGCGCAGGCTGGGCCGCACCGGCTGGAAGACGCGCACGGCCCTTGCGCTGGGCACCGTGGCCTTCTTGGGCGCCGCCAGCGTGTCGGTGGCGGTTGCCTCCCTCGACGATCTGGACGCGCTCGAAGCGCGGCGCGAGCGGCCCCTGCGGCTGGAGGACGCCACCGGCGGGCCGCTGTTTGCCCGCGGCGAGCGCCCCGCCGATTACGCCACCATCGAGCGCATTCCCGACACGCTGGAAAACGCCGTCATCGCCATCGAGGACCAGCGGTTCCGCGATCACGGCGGGCTGGACTATCGGTCCATCGGGCGGGCCTTCTGGACCAACGCCGCCGCCGGAGAGATCGTTCAGGGCGGCAGCACCATCTCGCAACAGCTTGTGAAGATCAGCTACCTTGAGCCGGAGCGCACCTACAAGCGCAAGCTGCACGAGGCGCTGCTGACCCGCGAACTGGAATCGGCGCACACCAAGGACGAGATCCTCGAGATGTATCTCAACCGGGTGTACCTCGGCAGCGGCGCCTACGGGATGCCCTCTGCCGCGCAGGTGTACTTCGGCAAGCCGATCGACGACCTGAGCCTTGCGGAAAGCGCGCTTCTGGCGGCGTCGATCCAGGCGCCGTCCATCGTGAACCCGCGCAACGACATGGAAGCGGCGCGCGACCGCGCGCAGGTGGTGATCCGCGCCATGGTTGCGAGCGGCAGCATCGACGAGAACGCCGCCAACGCGGCACTGGCCGAGCTGACGGTGATGGCGCCCTCCTCTGGCGAGCAGCCCTATGGCGGCTGGTTCGCGGACATCGCGGCGCGTCAGGGCGAACAGCTGGCGGCGCGGTTCTCTGGTGCCGGTGCGCTGCGCACAACGCTCGATCCCGAATTGCAGCGGCTGGCGGAGCGTGCCGTTCAGACCCGGCTGGCGGGCCTGCCGATGGAGGCGGCGCTGGTCGCCCTGCGTCCCGATGGCAGCGTCGCGGCGCTGGTCGGCGGCAAGGACTACCAGGTGAGCCAGTTCAACCGGGCGACACAGGCGCAGCGGCAGCCGGGGTCGACCTTCAAGACCTTCGTTTACCTGACCGCGCTGGCCGACGGCTACAGCCCCGGCACGGTGATTTCCGACCGGCCCGTCGACATCGACGGCTACGCGCCTGAGAACTTCGGCGGCCGGTTCTACGGCGACGTGCAGATGGCCACCGCCTTTGCCAAGTCGATGAACGCGGCGACCGTGCGGCTGGCGATGGACGTGGGATTGGCCGACGTGGTGAAGACCGCGCGGCTGCTGGGCATCGACGCCGAGCTGTCGGAGACGCCGTCGGTCGCGCTTGGCGCCTCGGGCGTGTCGCTGCTGGACCTTACGGCGGCCTATGGCGCCATCGCCACCGGGCGCGCGCCGTTCGAGACGCATTTCGTGAGCGGCATCACCGCGGGCAACGAACAGACCTACTATCCGTTCAAGTGGAAGACGCCGCAGATGACCGGCCGCACCGCGCAGCTGATGAACGCGCGCGCCGACATGGCGGCGATGCTGCGGGCCGTGGTGACGGACGGCACGGGCAAGGCGGTGGCGGATGTTCCCGGCGCCGTGGGCAAGACCGGCACCAGCCAGAACTTCCGCGACGCGCTGTTCGTCGGCTGGAACGACGCGCTGATCGTGGGCGTCTGGGTCGGCAACGACGACAATTCGCCCATGGACGAGGTCACCGGCGGCTCGATCCCGGCGGAGATCTGGTCGGACTTCCTGACCGCGGCGCAGGGCATGGACGTGAGCATCCCGCAGGTGGCGGAGCCCCGCGCGGTGGAGCCGGAGTCGGTCGCGCCCGGCACCCCTGACCCTGCTGCCAGTGGCACGCAGGCGGTTGTCGCCGCCGTGCGGTCCGAGCCGGGCGAGGCGGAAGCGGTGGCGCGTGACGACCGCTCAGAGCTGGAGATCGCGCTGGGGGCTGCCCTCTCGCGGATGGAGAACGACGGACGTGTGCGCGGCAAGGACATCGAGGAGCTGCGCCGCACGGTGGAGCGCGAGTTGCAGGACGGCGACGTGCACGGGCTGCGCGAGTTCGTGATCCGGTCCTGGGCCGACTCCGTGGGCCAGACCACCGCTCAGCAGCAGTGCAACATCCGCGCCTGCCAGCGTGCCTACCGTTCGTTCCGCGCGTCAGACTGCACGTTCCAGCCCTACGGTGGCGGACCGCGGGAGATCTGTACGCAGTAACGCGCCGGATCGGGCTTTCACACAAGGGCGGCCACGGGTCGCCCTTGTGCCGTTTCAGCCCCTCAGTGGTAGCGGAATTCACCCACCACGTTGCGCCATTCGCCCGGCGAGATCATCTTGCGGTGGGTGAAACGGATGGAGTGCAGCGGCCCCTCGATCCTGTCCTGCCAGAACTCGATGAAGCCGAAAAGCTTCGGGTGGTCCGGCGCCAGGTCGTAATCCTGCCAGACGAAGGTGTTCAGCACGTTGCGGTAATCCGGCATGCGATAGAAGATCTCTGCCGTGGTGAGCCCGTAGCCTTTCAGCATCAATTCCGTTTCGGTCATCTGCATCTTGTTAGCCCTTGGAGTTTGCCGTAAGGACATGGTGCCGAGACCGTTATTACTTTTCAATGAAAACAGTGTGTTAGCAGGCATATCCGGTGGCTGCCAAAAGCACTGCACCCCGCGCCATTGCACCCCATATCCTGCATCTGATATAAGAGCGCCAACAAGATATGGCAGAATGACGGACAGGCTCCAGACGTGACCGATACGCCCGAACCCCCTGAAAACGAAGAAGAAAAGCGTCCGAGCTACATCGGCCCCTCGATCTCCATCGAAGAAGAGATGAAGTCGAGCTATCTCGATTACGCGATGAGCGTGATCGTGAGCCGGGCGATTCCGGACCTGCGCGACGGCCTAAAACCTGTGCACCGGCGCATCCTCTACGCGATGCACGAAGGCGGTTACACGCCCGACAAGTCGTACCGGAAGTCGGCGAAATCCGTGGGCGAGGTGATGGGCAACTATCACCCGCACGGCGATTCCGCGATCTACGACGCGCTGGTCCGCATGGCGCAGGACTTCTCCATGTCGCTGCCGCTGATCGACGGCCAGGGCAACTTCGGCTCCATGGACGGCGACCCGCCGGCGGCCATGCGTTACACCGAAAGCCGGCTGGCGAAATCGGCGCTGCAGTTGCTGGTGGATATCGACAAGGAAACCGTCGATTTCCAGGACAACTACGACGGCAAGGAACGTGAGCCCACGGTCCTGCCCGCCCGCTATCCCAACGTGCTGGTCAACGGTGCCGAAGGCATCGCCGTCGGCATGGCGACCCGCATCCCGCCGCACAACCTCGGCGAGGTGATCGACGCGACGCTGGCGCTGATGGACAACCCCGACCTCAGCTCCGAAGACCTGATGGAATGGGTCAAGGGCCCGGACTTCCCCACCGGGGGCATCATGCTGGGCCGGTCCGGCGCGCGGAAGGCCTACCTCGAAGGGCGCGGTTCGGTCATCATCCGTGCCACCACCCGGGTCGAGGAGATCCGCAAGGACCGCTATGCCATCGTCATCAGCGCCATTCCCTACCAGGTGAACAAGGCCACGATGATCGAGCGCATCGCCGAGGCCGCGCGCGACAAGAAGATCGAGGGCATCGCCCACGTCCAGGACGAATCCGACCGCGATGGCGTGCGGGTCGTGGTGGAACTGAAGCGCGACGCCACCGCCGAGGTGGTGCTGAACCAGCTTTTCCGCTTTACCCCGATGCAGACCTCCTTTGGCTGCAACATGCTGGCGCTGAACGGCGGCAAGCCCGAGCAGCTGACGCTGCGCGGCTTCCTGTCGGCGTTCCTCGACTTCCGCGAGGACGTGGTCGCCCGCCGCACCGCCTACCTGCTGCGCAAGGCACGGGAACGGTCGCACGTGCTGTGCGGTCTGGCGGTGGCGGTGTCGAACGTCGACGAGGTCGTGGCGACGATCCGGTCGTCGGCCGATGCGGCGGAGGCCCGGCAGCGGCTGATGGAGCGGCGCTGGCCCGCGCACGAGATCCTGCCCTACATCGCGCTGATCGACGATCCGACCCACAAGGCCAACGAGGACGGCACCTACAACCTGTCCGAAACGCAGGCCCGCGCGATCCTCGACCTGCGCCTGCAGCGCCTGACCCAGATCGGTGTCAAGGAAGTCACCGACGAGCTGGAAGACCTGGCCTCCAAGATCAAGGACTACCTTGAGATCCTGTCGAGCCGCGAGCGGATCACCGGCATCATCCGCGAGGAAATGACCGCCATCCGCGACGAGTTTGCCGTGCCCCGCCGCACGGAGATCGTCGACTGGGCCGGCGACCTCGACGACGAGGACCTGATCGAGCGCGAGGACATGGTCGTGACCGTCACCGCGGGCGGCTACATCAAGCGCACCGCGCTGGCTGACTTCCGCGCGCAGAAGCGCGGCGGCAAGGGGCTGTCCGGTGGCGGGCTGAAGGAGGACGACGTCGTCACGACGCTGTTCGTCGCCAACACCCACACGCAGCTTCTGTTCTTCACGACCGACGGCATGGTCTACAAGCTGAAGACATGGCGCCTGCCGCTGGGCGGACGCACGTCGAAGGGCAAGGCGATCGTCAACATCCTGCCGATCCCGGCAGGGGTTTCCATCGCCGCGATCATGCCCGTGGACCGGGACGAGGACGAGTGGGACGACCTGCAGATCGTCTTTGCGACCTCCAAGGGTTCGGTCCGCCGCAACCGGCTGTCGGATTTCACCAACGTCATGCGCAACGGCAAGATCGCGATGAAGTTCGAGGGCGAGGACGAGAACACCCGCCTGATCAACGCGCGCATCTGTTCGGAGGATGACGACGTGATGCTGGTCACCAACTCCGGCCGGGCGATCCGTTTCCCGGTGCCGGAGGTGCGGGTCTTCAACTCGCGCAATTCGACCGGCGTGCGCGGCATCCGCCTGATGAACGGCGACGAGGTGGTTTCGATGTCGGTGATCCGCCACTTCGAGGCGGAGTCGGACGAACGCGCCAGCTATCTCAAGATGCGCCGCCTGATGGCCGGCGTGACAGACGACGAGGCCGGCGACGAGGAAGGCGATGCGGACACGCCGCTGCCGCAGGAACGCTATGCGGAGATGTCGGCGGTCGAGAACCTGATCCTGACCGTCACCGCCAAGGGCCTGGGCAAGCTGTCGTCCTCGCACGATTACCCGGTACGCGGACGTGGCGGCCAGGGTGTCACCGCGTGGGAGAAATCCATGCGCGGCGGCGATATCGTGGCCTCCTTCCCGGTGGAACAGGGCGACCAGATCATGCTGGCGACCTCTACCGGCCAGTCGATCCGGGTGCCGGTGGACGGCATCTCGTTCCGGTCGCGGAGCGCGGGCGGCGTGCGGGTGTTCAACACCGGCGCGGGCGAAACCGTGGTGTCCGTGGCATGGATCGCGGACCAGGCCGACGAAGAGCCGGAGGACAGCGCCGACTGACACGGGCGCCCTTTGCGAGAGATCGTCACGGCCCGGCCCTGCGCCGGGCCGTTTGCTGTTCCGGTGATCGCTTCCCGCCCGGTCGAATCAACCTTTGGATGTGGTTTCCGCAGCGTTAACTTTTGGTTCACGATTGGTTTAAACAACGAAAACAGGTACATGCCGCCTATACTTTCGAGACGGCGGTGCCGAACATATTTCGCAAAGTCGTCATTGCAGCTTTGTCTTGATCTACCTAAAGTTTATGGAAACGTGCGGCGCCCCGGCGGGCATCACGTCCTGCAAACCGGGTCTTCACCCCTCAAACCTGCCAGGCTGGCCCTCGGGAAACTGCAATGGAAAACTGGGACGATCTGAGGTTTCTCGTGGCCCTGGCCCGCACCGGCACGATGAAGGCGGCCGCCCTGATGCTGGGCACCAACACCGCCACCGTATCCCGCCGGATCGACAGGCTGTCGGAGACGCTGGGAGAGGCGGCCTTCATCAAGACGCCCGGCGGCTGGCAGCCGTCAGAGGCGGTGAAGGGCCTGATCCAGATTGCCCAGACCTTTGACGGCCAGATCCAGACCGCGCTTCACAGCCGCGTCGGGACGGACGCCGCGCCGGTTCCGCTGAGGCTGGGCTCTGTCCCGTTCATCGCGCGCAACATCCTGATCCCCGGCATGAACCGCTACGGCGACCTGCTTGACGGGATCGAGCTGCACCTGACCGACCGCGTCTTCAAGGACGGGCTCGGAGATCATGACATCGTCATCCAGACGAACCGGCCCGCCGAGGGCCGCGTGGTGACGCGCCGGGTGGGCCGCCTGCCCGTGCGCCTCTACCGCCCCGCAGGCGTGCCCGAGCCGAAGAACTGGGCGGGCTACAGCGCGCAGATGGATGACATGCCGTTCCAGAAATTCGGCTTCGACGCCTTTGGCAAGCCGCCCAAGATCCGGGTGAGCAGCGCGGATGCCATCATCAGCGTCGCCAAGGCCGCGGGGCTGGCGGCCCCCCTGCCCGACCTCGTCGGGATGAACGATCCGGAGCTGGTGGCCTACGATCCGGAGAGGCCGCCGCATGTGATCGAGGTGTGGATGTTCTACCACGAAACCCGCCGCGACGACCCGGTGATCCGCAACACCGTCGACTTCGTCCTGGGGTGTTTCGAGGACATCGAAACCACAAGGACCGAGCGCGCCGCCGCAGAGTAATTTCATTTCTGCAACGTCAGGTTTACCAATCTCGCAATTGAAAACACGTTAAGGATGATTAACATTCCTTAACAAAGCAAAAAATGCGAGCAGGTAACATTCATGGCAAAGACCCTCGACGGTCTGATGTGCGGTTTGCGCATCTCCCTGGCCGGTGCCCTGGCGTACACCGCGTCCGAGCACATCCTCCTTTCCTCCCAGTCGCATGGCGTGCTTTCCCTGAATGACACCCATACCGCCTTGGCCGGGACGATCATGTCCGGCCTGCTCTGGGTCATCTCTGTCTGGCTGATGTTCGGCGTCCGCACCCGTATCGTGGCGGCGCTGGGGCTGACGATCTACGGCGCGATGGCGCTGCTGCTGCCCGGTCTCGACCGGCTGACGGCGCATTCGCTGCTGAGCGTGGCCATCGTGGCCGGCTTGACCCTTCCCGTTATCCTTGCCGGTGGCGGTCACTACAGCCTTGTGCGTGGTGGCTGGCGCGTGGCGCTTTAAGACATTTGAGCAAGTATTTCCCTGTACTACACCGACTGAGGGTGGCTTTTCGGAGCCACCTCTTTTTTTGTCTTAACCCCGCTGAAAGGCAAACGGGTGCACTCCTGCCCGGTCGGAGGAGATGCGATGAACCTGTACACCTGTGCAATCGACCTGAAGAACGACGCCAAGGCGCTTGTCTTTGCCAAGGCGCTGGATGACTGGATGTCCCATCTGCGGGCCATCGGCGCGATCGAAAGCTGGCGCCTGATGCGCCGCAAGCTGAACCTCGCCTCTGGCGCGCACCGCGATTTCCTGCTGGAGATCGAGGTAAAGGACATGACCCAGCTCGACAAGGCGTTCCGGGCGCTTGGCGCCCATGACGACACGGTCGAGGGGCTGTACCGCGCGGTGCACGAACTGATCGCGGTGGCGGAGACCGGGCTTTACCGCCCGTTCCCGGACCCGGAGCGCGCGGAACGCATGGCGTTGATCTGAGGCCGCGCGGCCTGTGGGCGGGCGTGCCGGTGGCGACACGCCCGCGAACGGCTAGAGATCGTAGAGCGCGGTGAACTTCGCTTCGAGGTAGTCGAGCAGCGGCTCCTCCGAAGGGGCGCTGCCGGTGGCCTTCTCGATCAGCGCGCGCGGCTGGTAGAGGCTGCCGTGGTGCTGGAGGTTATCCTTGAGCCAGGCCGTCGCGGCAGAGGTATCGCCGCGCGCCAGTTGCGCGTCGAGGTCCGGCACCGCTTCGGTCAGCGCCTTGTGCAGGCAGCCCGCGTAGACATTGCCGAGGCTGTAGGTCGGGAAGTAGCCGAAGAGGCCCGCCGACCAGTGCACGTCCTGCAGGACGCCGTTCGACGGCTTGTCGACCTCGAACCCGAAATCGGCCTTGAACCGGTCGTTCCACGCGGTTTCGAGGTCGTTGACGTTCAGGTCGCCCGCCACCAGCGCGCGTTCGAGGTCGAAGCGCAGCAGCACGTGCAGGTTGTACTGCAGTTCGTCCGCCTCTGTCCGGATGTAGCCGTTCCGCACCTGGTTCACGGCGCCGTAGAAGGTGTCCTCGTCGGGGATGCCGAAGTCGCCGAAGGTGTCGCGCATCTGGTGATAGAGCCAGCCGCAGAAGGCGCGCGAGCGGCCAAGCTGGTTCTCGTAGATCCGGCTTTGCGATTCGTGCACGCCCATCGACACACCCTGCCCCAGCGGCGTCAGGCGGTAGGACGGGTCGACATTCTGTTCATAGGCGGCATGGCCGACCTCGTGGATCGTCGAGTAGAGGCAGTTGAACGGGTCGAGCGGCACGGTGCGCGTGGTGATGCGCACGTCGTCGCCGGAGCCGGAGGAGAACGGGTGCACCGCCTTGTCGACGCGCCCCCGGCGGAAGTCGTAGCCGAAGGTCTTTGCCAGCAGCCGGGCGAGCTTCATCTGCCCCTGTTCGTTGAAGGATTTCGTCAGGCCGGGCAGCGCGGGTTTCGACAAGACCGCCTCGCGCAGCGCCACCAGCCGCGGCCTGAGCGCGCCGAACATGGCGACGAGGTCCTCGGCGCGCGCCTCCGGTTCGTACTTGTCCAGGAGCGCATCGTAGAGGTCGCCGCCGCAGGCCAGCGCCGCGGCTTCCTCCTGCCGCAGTTTCAGGATCTCCGACAGGACCGGCGCGAAGGACGCAAAGTCGTCGTCGGCGCGCGCCTCCGCCCAGGTGACATGGCCCCGGCTGACGGTGCGCGCGATCTCTGACGCCAGCCGTTCGGGCACCTTGGCGGCGCGGTCATGGTCGCGCCGGATGAGCCGCAGCTTGGCGCGGTCCTGTTCCGACAGGCCGTCGGTCGGGATCGCCTCGAGCCAGTCGCGCACGCGCGGGTCTATGCGGCGCTGGTGGAGCACCGCCTCCATCGCCGCGCGTTCGTCGCTGCGCTGGTCCGCCGCACCGCGCGGCATCATCGTTTCCTGATCCCAGGACAGACGTCCTGCGATCTGGGCCAGCGCTTCGGTGTCGCGCTGGAAGGCCATCAACTCGTTAAAAGCTTGGAGTGTCACTTGGGTCCCCTGACAGACTGGGGCACCGGGTAGCGTGCCGCAAACCTTGCGCGCAGGATCAGTGCCCAAAGAAGGACGGCACCGAACTGGTGAAGGATCGCGATGTGCAACGGTGCCATATACACAACCGTAACGATACCGATGACCACCTGCAGGAGCAACATGGCGAACATCGCATTGTAGCGGTAACGGGTGTCGGAATTGGCCGAGCGGCGGCCCCTCAGCCAGACCACGACGCCGAAGGCAAAGAGCAGGTAGCCCGCCATGCGGTGCATGAACTGCACGAGGCCGGGGTTCTCGAAGAAGTTCCGCCAGGCCGGGCTTTCGACGAACATGTCCGACGGCCAGAGCCCGCCTTCCATCAGCGGCCAGCTCGGGTAGTTGCGGCCCGCGTCGATGCCCGCCACCAGCGCGCCCAGCAGGATCTGCAGGAAGGCGAAGTGCAGAAGGCCCGTGGTCATGCCGAAGAGCTTGGCCTCGCCCAGCCGGCGAGCCTGCATCAGGTCACGCTCCGGTCGGGCGAGCGCGTAGGTATACCACGCGATGTAGCCGAGGATGACGAAGGCCACGCCAAGGTGCGTCGCCAGCCGGTAGGAGGCCACGTCGAGCCGTTCGCCGGACAGGCCGGAATGCACCATCCACCAGCCGACCGCGCCCTGCAGCGCGCCGAGCAGCCCGATGAACAGCAGGCGCGGAATCCAGTCCGGCGTCTCCTCGCGCATGAAACCCAGAAGGAACACCACCAGCGCCGCGATCATCGCCGCGACAAGGCCATTCGTGTCGAGCGGCAGGAGGCCCGCGACGCTGCCCGCTATGGCCAGCGCACCGATGCCGAGCGAGGCTATGCCGCCATACAGCAGTCCGATGCCCGAGGTGCCGCGCGGCATCCGGCCGGCCAGCAGGAACCCGAAGAAGCCAAGCGCCCAGACAACGCCGATCAGCCGGCCAAGCTGCCGGTGGCCCCATTCCCACCAGTAGATCGTCTTGAACTCGGACATGGACATGCCCTTGTTCTGCAACTGGTATTCCGGGATCTCGCGGTACTTGTCGAACTCGGCCGTCCAGGCGGCTTCCGACATCGGCGGCAGCGCCCCGGTGACCGGCTTCCATTCCGTGATCGACAGGCCGCTGTCGGTCAGCCGGGTCAGCCCGCCCACGGCGATCATCACCACGACCAGCACAAAGAGCACCATCAGCCAGATCCGGATCGCCCCGCGCGCGCCGCGGCTTGCCTTGTCGATCATCCCGCCGGTGGGGGCCTGTTTCGGCGTCTCGGCGCCAACCTCCTCGAAGAGCTTGCGTTTCTCGGCCATTCCGGTCTCCTTTTTCGCTTCGCCAACATAGCCGCGTTCGGGCGGGCTTCAAGCGCCAGAGCCGCGCCCGATTGACCCGGCAGGTCGCCCCGCAAGCGCGCCATGGACCCGGGGGCCGCCACGTCAAGGGCGGGGTCGGGTATTCCACCAGTCAGGACTTCCGGACTACGCGTTCCGCCTTCCCGGCCCTACCTTCACGTCAAGCGGCCACACGCCGACCGTCAGTCGATGATTTGCAAACGAGGGTGCCCCGATGAAGACGATCCTGCTTTCCGCCGCCATCGCCACAGCGAGCCTTGCGGGAACGGCGGCCATGGCCGATCAGGTCTGGGTGGGCGGCAGCGCGCTCAACGCCCGCAGCGGGCCGGGCACGCACTACGCAAAGGTCACCACCTTCCCACCCTGCACCGAGCTGAACGCCGTGGGTTACGCCAACGGCTGGGCCAAGGTGGCCTGGCACAACGCCTATTACTGGGTCTCCGCGAAATACCTGCGGGGTCAGGCCTGCGCACCGCGCGCCGCCCACCCGAAGAACACCTACCGCCAGCCCAGCTACCGGCCCAATGGCTACAGCTACTGACGCGGCACGACGTCCCCAGCAGGCCGGTTTCCTCCCTGTCCGGCCCGGCTGACTGGCCGGCTGATCCCCCCCAAGGATCAGCCGGCCTTTTTATTGGCCCACCGCACCATCTGGCGCATCATGCCGTGCAGCATCTGCACGTCGGCCCGGGTCAGCGGCATCCGCGACCACATGTTGCGCAGGTTGAGCTTCATGCCTTCGGCCTTGGTCTCGGGAAAGAAGAACCCCGCCTCGTCCAACTGCTGCTCGTAGTGGCGGGCCAGATGCTCGACCTCGTGGCCCTCGGCGACCTCGGTCCCGGCCAGTGCCTCCGCCTTCGGCGCAAATTCCGCCGTGGCGCGCTGCCATTCGTAGGACATCAGGAGCACGCATTGCGCGAGGTTCAGGGAGTAGAACTCCGGATTGACCGGGACGGTGACGATGGCGCTGGCCTGCGCCACGTCCTCGTTCTCCAGCCCCGCGCGCTCGGGGCCGAACATCACCGCGACGCGCTGGCCCGCGGCGATCCGGCGGGCGGCCTCAGCCATGGCTTCGCGCGGCTCGTAGACCGTCTTCGTCAGGTCGCGCGACCGCGCGGTGGTGGCCAGCACGAAATGGCAGTCCGCCAGCGCCTCGGCCAGCGTGTCGGTGTGCTGCGCCTCGTCCAGCAGGCGCCCCGCGCCGGAGGCCATGGCCACCGCCTTCGGGTTCGGCCAGCCGTCGCGCGGCCCCACGACCCGCATCCGGTCCAGCCCGAAATTCCACATCGCCCGCGCCGCGGCGCCGATGTTCTCGCCCATCTGCGGGCGGACCAGCACGATGGCCGGCTGCTGTGTCCCTCGGGTCATGGCCCCTCCGTCTCGATCGCCCCCGCCTAGAACGCCCGCCCCGGCAGCACAAGCCCCCGCCAGAGGCAGGATTGCCCCCTTCACCGGCGGCTACGCGCGAAACCCCGCCACAAATCCCCATGGTCAAACGGAAAATCCCGCGCTAAGAGGGCCTCCGTCAGGAGAGGACCCGATGACCCAGCCCGAGACCCCGCAGATCTACCTCGTCACCCCGCCGGAAATCGAGCTTTCGCGCTTTCCGGCCGAGCTGAGGCGCGTGCTGGACGGGGCCGAGATCGCCTGCCTGCGCCTGTCGCTGGCCACCCGCGACGAGGACCGCCTGATGCGCGCCGCCGATGCCGTGCGCGAGGTCGCCCATGCCGCCGACGTTGCGCTGGTGATCGACACCCACGTGGTGCTGGCGGAGCGGCTGGGCCTCGACGGCGTGCACCTGCTCGACGGCGGACGCGGCGTGCGCGCCGCCCGCAAGACGCTGGGGCCCGATGCCATCGTCGGCTGCCACTGCGGCCAGTCCCGGCACGAGGGCATGTCGGCGGGCGAAGCCGGTGCGGATTACGTGGCCTTCGGCCCGGTGGGCGGCGCCCTGGGCGACGGCGCCCATGCCGAAACCGAGCTGTTCCAGTGGTGGTCCGAGGTGATCGAGGTTCCGGTCGTCGCCGAAGGCGGCCTCGACCCCGAGAACATCGCAACCCTCGCCCCCTTCGCCGACTTCTTCGCCGTGGGCGAGGAGATCTGGAACGACGATGACCCGCTGGCCGCGCTGAAACGCCTGCAGGCCGCCATGATCCCCGGCTGAGCCCGGGGTACGTCCCGCTCCTTCATCTTGGCGAAAATACCTCGGGGGTCCGGGGGCAGCGCCCCCGGCGTGTCGCCGGGCCGCAGGCACGGCGATACGCCCCTCTTTCCCCCGTCACCCCTTGCGCGACAGCGCCCGCTCGTGCCCCGCGCGGACCTGCGTCTCCAGCGCGTGGGCCAGGCTCTTGCGGTTGGCGTAATCGTCGACCCGCACCGGCGCATGGCAGACCAGGTCCACCGATCCCTGCCGCCGCTGCGCCAGCACGCGGGCCAGCGAGGGCGCGAAGTCCATGCCGCCCCACCAGCCATAGAACCGCGGATCGGCGCCTTCGGGCGCGTGGTAGGCGAGGCTGACCGCCTGCACCGACACCTCGTGCACCAGGTCCTCGTCGAAGAAGGCGGCAAAGAGCGGCGTGCGGAAGGTCAGGACGCGCAGGCCGTCGGTCGAGGTGCCCTCGGGAAAGAACAGCAGCCGGTGGCCGTGGGCCAGCCGTTCGCGGAAAAGCGCAGCCTGCGCGGCGGCATCGCGGCGGTCGCGGGTGATGAAGACGGTGCCGGTCGCCCGCGCGAGGAGGCCGATCCCCGGCCAGCCCGCCACCTCCGCCTTGGAGACGAAGTAGACCGGCCAGCGGCTGTTCAGCACGAAGATGTCGAGCCAGGAGGAATGGTTGGCCACAAGCGCGCCGCACGGCGCGGGCGGGCTGCCGCTGGCCCTGACCCTCAGCCCCATGATCCGCAGCACGATGCGGCAGACCACGCGGGTGATGTGGGGTGTCCAGGGGCGGTCCATGCCGTGCAGCGGACGCTCGATGAGGCGCAGGAGCATCATGAGCAGCAGTCCCGTAACCAGCACCAGCGCGATCGGCGTGCCGCGCCAGGCCACGCGCAGCCGTTCGGACAGGGTGAAGGGCGGATGGGCCGGCGGCTCCTCCCCCTCCCAGGTGTAGCTCATGTCGCCCGCTCCCGCGTGTAGACCGCGCGCTGCCGCTCGGTCATGCGGGCGGTGTCCATCACGAGGCAGACATCGGTGGTGTTGAAGGCGTGGTCGACGTAGGCGCCCTCGCCCACGCAGCCGCCGAGCCTGAGGTAGGCCTTGATCAGCGCGGGCACCTCGAGCATCGCGCCCACCCGGTCGATATCGGCCTCGGGGACCAGGTTCATGTCCTGGAAATTGCGGGCGCGCACCCGCAGGTCCGGCGGCGCGAGGTGGCGGTGGTGCAGGAGCGACAGCGGCTGCGCCAGCCGCGCGATGTCGGTGCCGTGGAAGCTGGCGGTGCCGAACAGCACCTCGATGCCGTGGTCGGTCACGTAGGCGGCCAGCCCCTGCCAGAGGTGGAACATCGCAGGCCCGCCGCGGTAGTCGGGATGCAGGCAGGAGCGCCCCAGTTCCAGCAGCCTGCGGCCAGAGCGGCGCAGCGGCCCGAGGTCGTATTCGTCCTCCGAATAGAACTGCCCGGCTTCCGCCGCGCGGTCGTCGCGCAGGAGCCGGTAGACCCCCACCACCATGTCGCCGCGCGCCGGGTCGCAGACCAGCAGGTGATCGAAGAACGGGTCGAAGCGGTCGCGTTCCAGCCGGTTCTCGTGATCGACCAGCGGGCCGTCGCCGCCCAGCTCGGCCACGAAGACGTCGTAGCGCAGCCGCTGCGCCGCCGCCACGTCCGCCGCGTCCCGGGCCAGCCGCACTGTAAAGCTGTCGCTCATGTGTTCCGTTCCGCCGGCCGCCCGGCGCCCTGTGCCACCCCGTATCCGGGCGCGTTCTAGAGCATCTCGGCCCGGTTTGGAAACGCCCAATTGCCGGGCATGGCGCTTGCCGCGACCGCTCAGTGGTTAACCATTTGTCAACCGGTGACGCCCTAGTTTAGGTTTCGAACACGGGAACGAGGGCCACGACCGAGCCGTCGAGCACGACCTTGCCCTGTTCCCTGAAATTGACGGTGATGCGCCCGTCGATGTTGGACTGGACCTGACCCAGGCCCCAATCCGGCTGATCCGGATGGCGGACGATCTGACCGGGCTCCAGCAAGGCGTTGATGTCGTTCATGTCCGTTCGTCCTTGTGGAGATAGAAATGCAGAATGTCAGCGCCACGCTCGCAGCACTTGTGGGGTCGCGCCTGTGCCACGACCTTATCAGCCCGATCGGTGCGATCCAGAACGGACTTGAGCTGATTGCCCTGTCGGGGGCCGACCAGTCCAGCCCGGAGATGACGCTGATCCAGGACAGTTGCGCCAGCGCCGCGGCGCGCATCCGGTTCTTCCGGGTGGCCTATGGCGCGGCGGGCGAGGCGCAGATGATGTCGCGCCGCGAGATCGCCGGCATCCTGTCGGGCGTGACCAGCGGCGGGCGGCTGACGGCGGAATGGTCGGCGGCGGAGGACCAGCCGCGCCCGGAGGTGCAGCTCTGCTTCCTGGCCTTCCAGTGCTGCGAGAGCGCGCTGCCCATGGGCGGCGCCGTGCGGATCGAGAACGACGCGGCCGGCTGGACGGTGCGCGCATCGGGCGCGCGGATCAACGGCGACCGGACGTACTGGGATCACATCAACGGCGCGGCGCCGCTGGACACGCCGCCGCCCGACAAGGTGCATTTCGCGCTGCTGCCGATCCTCGCAGCAGTGCGCGGGCGGCAGTTGCTGGCCACCCTGACGGACGATTCGATCACCCTGAAGATCGCCTGACACGAGGTCCCGGAGCGGCCCGCCCGGAGCGGAGCGGGGCGGCGGCGCGAAGCCCCGCCCTACGTCATGTCGCGCAGGGCGGGTGCCGTCAGCCTCGTCACTTGCGGAGGATGCCGTCGCCTTCGACGAGGTACTTGAACGAGGTGAGCTGCTCGACCCCCACCGGGCCGCGGGCGTGCATCTTGCCGGTGGCGATGCCGATCTCGGCGCCCATGCCGAACTCTCCGCCGTCGGCGAACTGCGTCGAGACGTTGCGCATCAGGATCGCCGAATCGAGCCGCTGGAAGAACCGGGCGGCGGCGGCATCGTCCTCGGTGATGATGCAGTCGGTGTGGTTCGAGCCGTAGCGCCGGATGTGCGCGATGGCGGCGTCGATGTCGTCCACCACCTTCGCGGCGATCACCATGTCGAGGTATTCCTTGCCCCAGTCGGCCTCCGTCGCCTCCTCGGTGCCGGCGATGGCACGCAGGGTCTCGTCGGCGCGCACCTCCACCCCGGCGTCGATCAGCGCCCGGATGATGCCCTGCCCGATGTCGTCGACCACGTCGCGGTGGATCAGCAGGCATTCGGCGGCGCCGCAGATGCCGGTGCGGCGGGTCTTGGCGTTCTTGACGACCGAGAGCGCCTTCACCGGGTCGGCGTCCTTGTCGATGTAGATGTGCACGATGCCTTCGAGGTGGGCGAAGACCGGCACGCGGGCCTCGCGCTGGACAAGACCCACGAGGCCCTTTCCGCCGCGCGGGATGATGACGTCGATGTAATCGGTCATGGTCAGCATCTCGGAGACGGCGGCCCGGTCGCGGGTCGGCACCATCTGGATCGCATCCTCGGGCAGACCGGCCTCTTGCAGGCCGTGCACGAGGCTGGCGTGGATCGCGGCGCTGGAATGCAGCGATTCAGAGCCGCCGCGCAGGATCACCGCATTGCCGGACTTCAGGCAGAGCGCGCCCGCGTCCGCGGTCACGTTGGGCCGGGACTCGTAGATCACGCCGATCACGCCGAGCGGTGTGCGCACGCGCCGGATGTGGAGGCCCGAGGGCTGGTCCCATTCGGTGATGACCTTGCCCACGGGATCGTCCTGCTGCGCCACGGCGATCAGGCTGTCGCGGATCGCGGCGATGCGGTCCTCCGTCAGGGTCAGGCGGTCCATCATCGCGTCCGAGAGACCCTTTTCGCGCCCGTAGTCGAGGTCCTTTGCGTTGGCCTCGACGATGGCGGCGCGGTTGTCCCACAGGTGAGCTGCGGCGGATTCGAGCGCCTTCTGCTTGGCTGCGGCTGGTGCGAAGGCGAGATCCGCTGCGGCGGCGCGCGCGCGCGTGCCGATGTCCTGCATCAGGGCGGGGATGTCGGTGAGATCCTTCATGGGCCTTGCCTTCGTGGTTGGGGTTCGAGGGGTATTTTTACAGGGGATGCGCGCGGGGCGCCAGTTCTTCGGACGCCCGCGCGCGCCCCGGGTCAGAACGGGTCAGAGCGCCATGTCGTCGCGATGGACAAGCACGGCGCGCCCCGGATAGCCGAGGATCTGCTCGATCTCGGCGCTGTGGTGGCCGGCGATCTGGCGCGCCTCTGCGGCGGTGTAGCGGGCGAGCCCCTGCCCCAGCGTGGTGCCGTCGGGGGCGCGCAGCGTCACCGGGTCGCCCCGGCCGAACGTGCCTTCGACCCGGGTGAGACCGGCGGGCAGCAGGCTTTTCCCGCGGGCCAGCGCCTGCGTGGCGCCCGCGTCGATGATCAGCGTGCCCTGAGACTTCATCGCGGCGATCCAGCGCTTGCGGGCGGCGTGCGGGTCCATGTCGGCGACGAAGAGCGTGTGCGGCGCGCCGTCCCTGAGGCGCGTCAGCGGGTGATCCGCCGCCCCGTGCATGATGACCATGGCGCAGCCGGAGGCCATGGCGGTCTTGGCGGCCATCACCTTGGTCTTCATCCCGCCCTTGGATAGGCCCGAGCCCGCGTCACCGGCCATCGCCTCGATCTGCGGTGTTATATCGTTCACCGTCGCGAGGCGCTGTGCCTGCGGGTCGCTGCCGGGGTTGCCGGTATAGAGCCCGTCGACATCCGACAGCAGGATCAGCAGGTCGGCGCCGGTGGTCACGGCGATCTGCGCCGCGAGGCGGTCGTTGTCGCCATAGCGGATCTCGTCCGTGGCGACGGTGTCGTTCTCGTTCACGATGGGCACGGCGCCGTGGCTGAGCAGCGTGGCCAGCGTGGCGCGGGCGTTCAGGTAGCGGCGGCGGTCGGCGGAATCCTCCAGCGTCACCAGCACCTGCGCGGTGATCAGACCGTGGCGGGCCAGCGCCTCGGCCCAGGCGTGGGCAAGGCGGATCTGGCCGCAGGCGGCGGCGGCCTGTGCCTGTTCCAGCGGCAGCGTGGTCTGCGGCAGGCCGAGCAGCCCGCGCCCCAGCGCAATGGAGCCGGAAGAGACCAGGATCACGTCCTTGCCGGCGGCCTTCTGTTCGGCGATGTCTTCGGCGATGGCGGCGAGCCAGTCCCGGCGCAGGTCGCCGGTCTTGCGGTCCACCAGCAGCGCAGAACCGATCTTGACCACCAGCCTGCGCGAGGCGGTCAGGGCTTCCAAGGCTTGTCCTCCTCGTCCTCCGGATCGGCGGGACGGTCGGCGGCGCGGCGGGCATCGACATGCGGCCGGAGCGCGCGCAGCACCTCGGTCACGCCTTCCTTGGTGGCGCCGGACATCAGCATGACGTTCTCGGCCCCGGCGGCCTCCAGTTCGTCCTTGAGGAAGGCGCGTTCCTCGTCGTCCATGGCGTCGATCTTGTTCAGCACGGTGATGCGGGGCTTGTCGGTCAGCCCCTCGCCGTAGGCGTCGAGTTCGTCGCAGATGGTCTGCCAGTCCTCGATCAGCGTGCCGGAGGTGCCGTCGATCAGGTGCAGAAGGACGGCGCTCCGCTCGATATGGCCGAGGAAGATGTCGCCCAGGCCACGGCCTTCGTGCGCACCCTCGATCAGGCCGGGGATGTCTGCCACGACGAATTCGGTGTTGTCGACCTTCACCACCCCGAGGTTCGGGTGCAGCGTGGTGAACGGGTAATCCGCGATCTTCGGCCGGGCGTTCGAGGTGGCGGCGAGGAAGGTGGACTTGCCCGCGTTGGGCAGCCCCACGAGACCCACGTCCGCGATCAGCTTCAGCCGCAGCCAGAGGGTGCGTTCGATGCCTTCCTGACCGGCGTTGGCGCGGCGCGGCGCCTGGTTGGTGGAGGTCTTGAACCGCAGGTTGCCCCAGCCGCCGTTGCCGCCCTTGGCCAGCAGGACGCGATCGCCCAGCGTGGAGAGGTCGGCGATGACGGTTTCCTCGTCCTCGTCGATGATCTCCGTGCCCACGGGCACGCGCAGCAGGATGTCGTCGCCGTTCTTGCCGGTGCGGCCGCGGCCCATGCCGCCCTGCCCGTTCTGGGCGAACCAGTGCTGCTGGTAGCGGAAGTCGATCAGCGTGTTGAGGCCGTCCACGGCCTCTGCCCAGACGGAGCCGCCCGTGCCGCCGTCACCGCCGTCGGGGCCGCCGAACTCGATGAACTTCTCCCGGCGGAACGAGACCGAGCCGTTGCCGCCCGAGCCGGAGCGGACATAGACCTTGCAGAGATCGAGGAATTTCATCGGAACGTGCTTTCGAACTGGGTGGCCGGGATGTAGCGGGATTTGCGTACGGGAACAAGCGATCCCGGCGTGTGGAAGGGGCGGACTGCGCGCGGGCCGGGCCGTTGCGCAGGCGGGGTGTTACGGGTGCGCCGGGTGGGCGTCCGCGGGGTCATGTCGTGGCGGGAACGGCGCATCGGCGGGCAGGATCACCCGCTCTACCGTCACCGGCCGGCCGTGGAAGAAGGCGTGCCGTTCTTCGTTGTGTGTCGGGCCTTGGAACCCCAGCTTTGCCAGCACCCGGGCAGAGCCCGCGTTGCCGGTGATCCAGCCGCTGTGGATGGTGGCCCCGTGTTCGGCGCGGTGGTGACGGATCGCGGCCTCCGCCGCTTCGGTCATCAGCCCCCTGCCCCAATGGTCGCGGCGCAGCCAGTAGCCCAGTTCCCACGCCGCCGGACGGTCGTCGGCAAGGCGGCTGGCGTGCTCGATGGTCAGCACCCCGCAGGGCACGTCCTCGGCGACCAGCGCCAGCGTTCCGGGGCGCCCGGCAAAGCGTGCGACGAAGGCCGCGCCATCCGCCGCCGCGTAGGGATGCGGCACGGAGGTCAGCCAGCGGTGCACTTCGGGATCGGCGATGTGGCGGGTGATCCAGCCCTCGTCCCCGGCGCGAAGAGGCCGGAGGACCAGCCGCTTCGTGCGCAACATGGGGGGCTCCTCAGCTCAGCTTTTTCAGGTAGGTCCAGGTCGGGACCTTCGACTGGCGCGCGACGGAATAGGATTCCGCGTCGCCGATGTATTCGAAGCCGCAGTTCACCAGCACCTTGGCCGAGGCCGGGTTGTCCTGAAAGACGGAGGCGAACATCGTCTTGTTGTTCAGCGGGTTGGCCTCTACCAGGGCGCGCACGGCCTCCGACGCGAGGCCGGTGTTCCAGAAGGCGGGCGCCACCCAGTAGCGGATCTCCGACTGGTCGCGGTCCAGCCGCATCAGCTTGATCACGCCCATGAATTCCGACCCGCCGACGCGGGTCCCGTCCATCGCCCAGATGTCCCATTCGCGGTCCGGCGCCACGGCGCGGGTCACGAAAGCCTCTGCCGCGCCGGGGGGCACGGGGTGCGGGATCGTGGGGGTCATGGCGGCCACGCGCTTGTCGGAGGCGTAAAGCTCCCACAGGCCCATGTCGGACCGGCGCACGGGGCGCAGGTCGAACCGTTCGGTTTCCACAACAGGAAGGTCATTCGTCAAATCAAGGCCCATCTGCACTCTCCTCTCGTGCATCCCTCGCAATCACGAAGGTCTGGGATAACGGACATACATGTCCGATATAAGGCCGGGCCCGGTCGCTCAAAAGGCGAAGGGGACCGGCCGGTTGGCCGATCCCCCGTCTGTAACTTTCAGACCTGAAAACCGGCTTACTCGGCAGCCTCCGCTGCCGGCATTACGGAAATGAAGGTGCGGCCTTTCAGTCCCTTGTGGAACTGGACGGCGCCCTCGACCGTGGCAAAGATCGTGTGGTCGCGGCCCATGCCGACGCCTTCGCCCGGCCAGAACTTCGTGCCGCGCTGACGCACGATGATGTTGCCCGGGATAACGGCCTGGCCGCCGTAAAGTTTCACGCCGAGGCGACGACCTGCGGAGTCGCGACCGTTGCGGGAGGAACCGCCTGCCTTTTTATGTGCCATGTGTCTCTCTCCTTACTATCGGTTACGCGAGGGTCTTCGCCTGCTCGACCCACTCCGGCTTCACCTTGGTGGCCTCGAAGGTTTCCGGGTCGACAGCGGCGAGCTGCGCGTAGGTCGTGATGCCTGCGTCGTTCAGCTTCTTGGCGGCGGCGGGGCCGACACCGGTGATCTGGGTCAGGTCGTCACCTTCGCCACCCTTTGTGGCGGCTGCGGGTGCGGCTGCGTCGTTCGACGCGGCCTTCGGAGCGGAGCCCGCGCCGATTGCGGCCTTGACGCCGGTCTTGTCTGCGCCTTCGGACAGGATCTCGGTGATCCGCAGGACGGTCAGTTGCTGACGGTGGCCCTTGGTCCGCTGCGAGCTGTGCTTGCGGCGACGCTTCACGAAGTGGATCAGCTTCTCGCCCTTGACCTGGTCCACGACCTCGGCCTGCACGGCCGCGCCCGACACGAAGGGTGCACCGACGACGACGGAGTCACCGCCGAGCATCAGGATGTCGTTGAACTGAACGGTCTCGCCAGCGTCTGCGGCCAGCTTTTCCACCCGGAGGGTGTCGCCGGCTGCGACCTTGTACTGCTTGCCGCCGGTTTTCATCACCGCGAACATGCGCGTCTTCCTTTTCTCTGCCGCGTCCTTCGGCCCCCGGTTCCGGGCGTTGGCGGGGCACCTGCCCCGGCCTCGAACTGCGCGTCTTTCTCAAGACGTTGGTTGATGTGCCCTGCGTCGGGCGGGTATCTCAAAAACGAAAGGCGGGGCCTGAGCCCCGTCCTTTGGTCCGGTGCCTATACGCGCGTGCGACAGGCCTGTCAAGCGCTCCGCACCACGCGGCGCGCCCTGTTCTACAGCTCCTGCGTCTGCATCTGTTCCGCCGCGGCGAGCCCCAGCGCATAGGACACCTCGTCGTACATCGCGTTGAACCCGGCAAAGAGCGCACGGTTCAGAAGACGCCCCTCCGGCGTGGCCGAGATCTCGATGTACTGGTCGAGTTCCGCGTCCGTCAGCGGCTCGTAGGCCAGCATCAGGAAGGCATAGAGCCATTCGCGCGTGTCGTCGCGGGTCTCTTCCTCCTGCCCCCAGACGTCGGCGAGGATGTCGCCCTCCGTCATCGCAAGGCCGCCGCCGTCCACCAGCCCGCGGTAGAACTGGAAGGAGGCGTTGAGCGCGCCGGCCACGTTGGCCTCGAGCAGGTCGTTCACCTCGATGAAGCGGGTGAGTTGCTGCATCCGCGGCGCGTCGAGATCGGCGGCAAGGAAAGCCTGCCGCGCGGTGTCCTCCACCTCGTCGTCGATCATCGCGCGGCGCGCCGAAAGCTCGAGCTGCACGATGCGGGTGCCCGTCTCGGACGAGAAGAAGTCGACCAGCGGCCCGATGTCGGTGCCGTCCAGCAGATGGGCGAAGTGGTTGCGCATGACGATGTGCATCTTCGGCACGTCGTAGATCTGCGACAGAAGGGTCTGCCAGCGGGCGTTGTCCCCGCCCTGGAACATGTCGTCGCCAAGATCGGCCCCGTAGGCCAGCCCCTCGACGCGCATGATCTCGAGCATGGAATCGATCTGCAGCGCATCCAGCAGGTCGTCGATGCCCTCTTTCGCCGGATCGGCACGCAGAGGTAGCGCGGCGACAAGGCAGAGCATCAGTGCGGCGGCGATGCGCATGAGCCCTGCCCCCGCGGGCTGCTGCGCGAATCTGGTGGCGGTGGCCATGGGGTTGTCCGGGTCCTCGTGCGTGTTTGCTGGGTTACAGGTAGCCCGGCAGGCGGGCGGCAACAACCGTGTTGCGCGGCCTGTGCGGCGCTCCGGCGAAATTCCGTTGTTTTGGCTGTTGCACCTGCCTTTTGAATTGTCTAAACGCCCCTCTACCCAGACCCCCGCGGAGAGGTGCCGGAGTGGTCGAGCGGGGCGGTCTCGAAAACCGTTGTGGGCGCAAGTCCACCCAGGGTTCGAATCCCTGTCTCTCCGCCACATTTCCCCGACTATGGATCGCCCTCTCCTGCCTTGCGCAGGAAAGACGGCGTGTGGGGATTGTCGGCTTTGTCTTACATATCATGTGCGCGGGTCATCGGCGTGACATGCCCGCTGGGTCCTTTTTTCCGTGCCTCTAATAGATGTGGAGCCGCTCGGCGGCGGCACCTTCCGGTGCAGCGCCGCCCTGAGACCCATCATTCACATCCACCGGCAAATGCTTGCGCGCTCGGGAACCGTCTCCATATCTCATCCATTACCGCATGGAAGCGGCACGGAGGCTTGGATGGGCTATGTAAAGACAGCGATGCTCATGGCGGCGATGACGGCGCTGTTCATGGGCGTGGGCTACCTGATCGGCGGCACGGGCGGCGCGATGATCGCGCTTCTGGTGGCGGCGGGGATGAACGTCTTCACCTGGTGGAACTCGGACCGCATGGTCCTGCGCATGCACAACGCGCAGCCGGTGGTGCGCGGCGACCGGATGGGGCTGCACGCCCTCACGGCCGAACTGGCGCGCAACGCCGGGCTGCCCGAGCCCAAGGTCTACCTGATCGACACGCCGCAGCCCAATGCCTTTGCCACCGGGCGGAACCCCGAGAATGCCGCCGTGGCGGTGACCTCGGGCCTGATCCGCAGCCTCAGCCGCGAGGAACTGGCCGGCGTGATCGCGCATGAGCTGGCGCATATCCGCAACCACGACACCGCGATCATGACCGTGACGGCGACCTTCGCCGGGGCGATTTCCATGCTGGCGAACTTCGCAATGTTCTTCGGCGGCTCGCGGGAGAGGCTGGGCCTGATCGGCACGCTTTTGATGATGTTCCTTGCCCCGCTGGCGGCGGCGCTGGTGCAGATGGCGATCAGCCGGACGCGGGAATACGCCGCCGACAAGGCCGGGGCGGAGATCTGCGGCCAGCCGCTCTGGCTGGCCTCGGCGCTGGAAAAGATCGCCGTGGGCGCGGCCCGCATCGACAACCACGCGGCAGAGCGCAACCCGGCCACGGCGCATATGTTCATCATCAACCCGCTGCATGCCCACAAGCACGACAACCTGTTCGCGACCCACCCCGCGACGGAGAACCGGATCGCTGCCCTGCGCGCCATGGCCGGTCAGGCAGGTTCGGGACGTGTGCGGGACACCGCGACCGTCTCTTCCAGCAGCGTGCCGAAGACCCGCGCGCGCCGTCAGTCCGGTCCCTGGTCGTAAGGGTCCGGCGGGGCGACTGCGGCGACGCCCAGCCGTCAGACGGACGGCCCCCGCCCTGACGCCACCGCTTTGCGCCCGCCTGACCTTCTGAGCGGACAAGGCAGGTATCGCTCGTCCACGGCGTTGGATAAGGTGCCGGTCAAACAGAGAGGTACACATGGAGCTTATCGCAAAAGCAACCGCCCTTGTGGGCGGCACCGTCGCATACGTCCGGCGCATGGGATCGCCGGCACATCAGGCCTTTGGTGCAAAACCCGACATTCCCGAGGCCCGTGCGCAGGGCATCATGACGCTGAAGATGCCGGTTGCCGAAGGCTGGAAGAACGGTCGCCTGCCGACCTGCGCGCCCGGGCTCAAGGTCAACGCCTTTGCCAGCGGGCTCGACCATCCGCGCTGGATCGAGGTTCTGCCGAACGGCGACGTGCTGGTGGCGGAGTCGAAGGAACAGGCCGGGCCGCCGAAGACGCTGATGGATCACGCCGCGCAGGCGACGATGCGCCGGGTCAAGGCCATCGGCAAGAGCGCCAACCGCGTCACCCTGTGGCGCGACGCGGACGGCGACGGCGTGGCGGAGGTCCGCAAGGTCTTTGTCGAGAACCAGAACCAGCCTTTCGGCATGGCGCTGGTGGGCAACCGCTTCTACCTCGGCAACACGGACGGGATAAAGGTCTTCGACTACGCCGACGGGGACCAGGCGCTGTCCGGCGACGGAGAGAAGCTGGTCGATTTCAAGCCGCACGGCCACTGGACGCGCAGCCTGATCGTCTCGCCCGACGGGACGAAGATCTATGCCGGGGTCGGGTCGCTGTCGAACATCGGCGACCAGGGCATGGCGGCCGAGGAAGGCCGCGCGGCGATCTGGGAACTGGACGTGGCCACGGGCGCGGCGCGCATCTTCGCCTCGGGCCTGCGCAACGCGGTCGGCATGGCGTGGGAGCCGGTGACCGGCAAGCTCTGGACGGTGGTGAACGAGCGCGACGGCCTGGGTGACGAGACGCCGCCGGATTACCTGACCTCGGTTCAGGACGGCGGGTTCTACGGCTGGCCCTATTGCTACTGGGGCAAGACGGTGGACGACCGCGTCGCGCAGGACCCGGAGATGGTCGCGCAGGCGATCACGCCGGACTACGCGCTTGGCGGGCACACGGCGTCGCTGGGGCTCTGCTGGATGCCCGAAGGCACCCTGCCCGGTTTCGGCGCGGGCATGGTGATCGGCCAGCACGGATCGTGGAACCGCTCGAAGCTGAGCGGCTACCGGCTGATCTTCATCCCTTTCGAGGGCGGCAAGCCGAGCGGCCCGGCGCGGGACATCCTGTCGGGTTTCCTGTCGGAGGACGAGAAGCTGGCCTACGGACGGCCTGTCGGGGTGACGCTGGGACCGGACGGCAAGTCGCTGCTGATGGCGGATGACGTGGGCGACGTGATCTGGCGGGTGACGGCGGCCTCCTGAGCGCCGTTGCGGGCGCCTGCATTCACCGAAGCGCCCGACATAGATGCTGCGGCCCTGTCACGGATCAGGGCCGCAGCTTTCCCCCGGTCAAGCCTGCCTTGCGGAAAGACGCTCTGTATAGCGGATGGTCCTGTCGCGAGGCCCCGCCGCCGTCACACCGGCACCTGCCGCGTGTGTTTTATCCGGCGCAGGGCGAAGATGGTGGATGTGCCCGCCACGCAGTCCAGTTCGAGCAGGCGCCGCATCAGGATGTCCTCGAAATCGGCGATGTCGCGCACGACCATGTGCAGCATGTAGTCCCACTCGCCGGTGACCGAGTAGACCTCCATGATCGCGGGTTCGTCGTCGACCGCCTGCTGGAAAGCCGCCCGCGCCTGCGCGTCCTGCGACTTCATCCGCACCTGGCAGTAGACATCCATGCCGCGCCCGACCTTTGCCGGATCGACCAGCCGCACCGGCGGGCCGATCACGCCGCGTTCCTCGAGGCTGCGGATGCGGCGCCAGACCGTTGCGGCAGAGCTGTTCGCCGCCTCGGCCAACTCCGCTACGGAGAGCGAGGCGTCGCGCTGGAGCATCGAAAGCAGTTTAGCCTCTACCGGCGATAGCGGATCGAAATCGTTCATCTGGGCGGCCCTTCTGAAAGGAATCGCTCACATTGGACCCTGCCCGGGACGTCGTTGAAAGCCCTTTTCACCTGAAATGCCGTATCATCGGGCCCAAGCGACACATGTCCGCACCGGGAGGAGACCGATGACAGACCAGACGCCGATCCTGAAGGATTACGCGCTGAGCGACCGCTACACACGCACCGAAGGCCGGGTGTTCATGACCGGGACGCAGGCCATCGTGCGCATTGCGCTGGACCAGGCGCGGCGCGACCGGGCGCGCGGGCTCGACACGCGGGGGTATATCTCCGGCTATCGCGGCTCGCCGGTGGGGGGCATCGACCTCGAGATCGGGCGAAACGCCGACATCGTGCGCGAGGCGGGCGTGACCTTCCTGCCCGCGGTGAACGAGGAATTCGGCGCGACGCAGATGATCGGCACCCAGCAGGTGGAGACCGATCCCGACAAGGAATGCCGCGCCGTCTTCGGCCTCTGGTACGGCAAGGGGCCGGGGGTGGACCGGGCGGGCGACGCGCTGAAGCACGGCAACGCCTACGGGTCCTCGCCCCATGGCGGTGTGCTGGTGGTGGCGGGCGACGACCACGGATGCGTGTCCTCGTCGATGTCGCACCAGTCCGACGTGGCCTTCATGAACTTCTTCATGCCGACGCTGAACCCCGCCAACGTGGCGGAGTTCCTGCCCTTCGCCGAATGGGGCTATGCGCTGTCGCGCTTCTCGGGGATGTGGGTCGGCTTCAAGGCGATCTCCGAAACCGTTGAATCCGGCATGTCGTTCGAGCTGGCGCCGGACCGGACATTTGTCACGCCCGACTTCACGCCGCCTGCCGATGGCCTGCACTACCGCTGGCCCGACCTGCCCGGCCCGCAGATCGAGGCGCGGCTGGAGCACAAGAAAAACGCCGTGATGGCCTTTGCCCGGACCAATCCCATCGACCGCGCCGAATGGGGCCACCCTGCCCGCTTCGGCATCGTCACCACAGGCAAGGCACATCTGGACGTGCTGGAGGCGCTGCGCCTGCTGGGCATCGACCGGACGCGCGCGGCGGAGCTTGGCATCGACCTCTACAAGGTCGGCATGGTCTGGCCGCTGGAGCATGACGGCGCGCTGGAGTTCGCCCACGAGAAGGACGAGCTGCTGGTGGTCGAGGAGAAGCGCGGTATCATCGAGAGCCAGCTCAAGGAGTACTTCTACGATTTCCCCGGACGCAAACCGCGGCGCATGGTGGGCAAGCGCGACGAGACCGGCCAGCGCCTGATCCCATGGACGCAGGAGCTTGGCCCGGTGATGCTGGCCCGGCACATCGCCGACCGGCTGGAGCGCAACGGCATCGTCGACCTGCGGGATCGCGCGGCCCATGTGACCGACACGCCGCAGCCGATCCAGGTCGCGGGCGCGACCCGCACGCCGTATTTCTGTTCGGGTTGTCCGCACAACACCTCCACCAAGGTGCCCAAGGGATCGCAGGCCTTTGCCGGGATCGGCTGTCACTTCATGGCCTCGTGGATGGGGCGCAACACCACCTCGCTGATCCAGATGGGCGGCGAAGGGGTGAACTGGGTGGCGCGGTCGAAGTTCAACGGCAACCGGCACGTGTTCCAGAACCTCGGCGAAGGGACCTATTACCACTCCGGGTCGCTGGCCATTCGCCAGGCGATTGCCGCGGGCACCAACATCACCTTCAAGATCCTGTTCAACGACGCCGTGGCGATGACCGGCGGGCAGCAGGTGGACGGGCCGATCTCGGTCGAGGCGATTGCCCGGTCGGTGCTGGCCGAAGGCGCGAAGAAGGTCGTCATGGTAAGCGACGCGCCCGACGGCCTGCCCCGGGTTCCCGGTGTCACCGCCTTCCACCGACGCGATCTGGACCGCGTCCAGCGCGATCTTCGCGAGATCCCCGGCACCACCGTCCTGATCTACCAGCAGACCTGCGCCACGGAGAAACGCCGCCTGCGCAAGCGCGGCCTGATGGAGGATCCGAAGCGCTACGCCGTCATCAACCCGCTGGTCTGCGAGGGCTGCGGCGACTGTTCGGTGGAGAGTAACTGCCTGAGCGTGGAGCCGCTGGAGACGGAATTCGGCCGCAAGCGCAAGATCAACCTCAACACCTGCAACAAGGATTTCACCTGCCTGAACGGCTTCTGCCCCAGCTTCGTCACGGTGGAGGGCGCGACGCTGAAGCGTGGCAAGGGCGCGGGCGACGCGGCCTTCGACCGGCTGTCGCAAAGGCTGACGGAGCCGGTCGGGCCCGCACTGGACCGGCCCTGGGACATCGTCGTCACCGGCGTGGGCGGGACGGGCGTGGTCACGGTCGGACAGGTGATCGCCATGGCCGCCAACCTCGAAGGCAAGGGCGCATCGGTGCTGGACTTCATGGGGTTTGCGCAAAAATTCGGCCCGGTCATCAGCTACATCCGCATGGCAAAGGAGCCCGAGGCGGTGAACCAGGTGCGGGTGGAGCCCGCCTCCGCCGACGCGCTGATCGGTTGCGACATTGTGGTCAGCTCCTCCCCCAAGGCCTCGCAGACTTTCCACGCGGGCACCCGGGCGGTGGTGAACACCGCCGTCATGCCGACGGGCGACCTCGTACGGAACCGCGACGCGGACCTGAACGCCGGGCAGCGTCTGGCGGCGATTGCCGGGGGTGTCGACGCGGCGTATCTGAAGACGCTCGATGCCAACGCCCTGTCAGAGGCGCTTCTGGGCGATACGGTCTTTGCCAATGTGATGATGTTGGGCGCGGCCTGGCAGGCGGGCCTCGTGCCCCTGTCGTACGATGCCCTGATGCGCGCCATCGAGCTGAACGGCGTGAAGCCCGACCTCAACAAGCGCGCCTTCGCCTGGGGGCGGATCGTGGTGACCGACCGGGCAGAGGCGGAGGCCGCCGCCGGGCTGACCGCCGCGCCGGTGATGACGCTGGACGAGACGATCGACCGCCGCGCTGCCTTCCTGACGGAGTATCAGGACAGTGCCTGGGCGGACCACTATCGCACCGCGATCGACCGGGTGCGTGCGGCGGAGGTGGCGGCGACCGGTGCGCCCGGCCCGCTGACGGAGGCCGCCGTGAAGGGGCTGTTCAAGCTCATGTCCTACAAGGACGAATATGAGGTCGCGCGGCTGCACAGCCAGACGGGGTTTGCCGAAGGGCTGAAGGATCGCTTCGGCGGCGACTTCGTCGTGAAACACCACCTCGCGCCGCCGATGCTGCCGGGCAAGGACGCGCGGGGACGGCCGCTGAAGCGCAGCTTCGGGCCGTGGATCGGCCCGGTGTTCCGCCAGCTGGCCCGCATGAAACGGCTGCGGGGTACGGCGCTCGATCCCTTCGGCTACACGCGCGAACGGCGCATGGAGCGCGCCCTGATCGGGGAATACACCGCGCTTCTGGACAGGCTCACCACCGGGCTGACCCGCGACACCGTCGAAGACCGGGCTGGCATCGCCGCCAGGGTCATGGAGATCCGTGGCTTCGGGCCGGTCAAGGACGCGGCGGTGGACCGGGTGCGCGGCGATATCGCACAGGCGCTTGAAGAGCGGGGCCTCTGACCGCCTTGACCGGTCAGGTGGCCTTCGAAGACTGCGGCGCGCGCCTGTTCCCCTGATCGACAAACGGCCAAACGGCCCAAGGTTGTGAAGAAGGGGCGCGCGACCTGCCGCCCCTTCAGGCCGCCTTGTCAATTCGCTTCTCGACCGCTTGCGCCGGGCGGGTGGAGAAGCGGGAGACGAGATCGTTCAGGCTGTCGGCGTCGCCCTGCAGCATCTGCGCGGCGGCGGTGGACTCTTCGACCATGGCGGCGTTCTGCTGGGTCACGCGGTCCAGGTTGGCGATGCCGGTGTTGATTTCGTTAAGTCCCTGAGCCTGATCGCCGGCGCTTGAGGCGATGCCCTCCACCATGCGGGACACGTCCGCCACCTTGTCGAGAACGTCCTGCAGGGCGTTGCCCGCGGCCTCCACCAGCCGCACGCCGTCGCGGACGCGTTCGCCCGAGCCCTGGATCAGGTCCTTGATCTGCTGCGCGGCCTCCGCGCTTCGCTGGGCCAGACCGCGCACCTCGGAGGCGACCACGGCAAAGCCCTTGCCCGAGTCACCGGCCCGCGCCGCCTCCACCCCGGCGTTCAGCGCAAGGAGGTTGGTCTGGAAGGCGATGTCGTCGATGACGGTCGTGATCTCCGATATCCGGTCAGAGCTTTTCTCGATCTCGCCCATGGCATCGACGGCGGATTTCATCACCTCGCCGTTGCGTTCGGCGATCTCGCGGGTGCTGTGCACGGTGGTGTTGGCGTCCGCTGCATTCTTCGCGGCGGAGCGCACGCTGTTCAGCATCTCCTCCATCGCTGCGGCGCTTTGTTCGAGCGTCGCGGCCTGGGTTTCCGTCCGGCGCGACAGTTCGCCAGAGGCAGAGGCGATCTGGTCCGAGCTGCCGAGGATGCTTTTCGCGCCTTCCTTCACCTCTTCGACGACCTTGCGCAGATGGTCGACCGCGCGGTTGTAGTTGTCGCGCAGCGACCTGTATTCGCCGGGGAACTCCACCTCGATCCGGCGGTGCAGCACCCCGCTGGCGAGGCTGTCCAGCGCCTGCCCCAGTTCCTCCACCACGCGGATCTGCGCGGCGAGCGTCTGTGCGCGGCGGTCCTCGGCCGCGCGACCGTCGCGCAGCACCTCCAGCAGGGTGTCGAGGTTGCGGGCGATGCCGCCGATCTCGTCCTTGCGGGCGCTCATGCCGTGCTGCGTGTCGTAATTGCCCTGCGCCACATCGGACACTGCCGCGGCCAGCGACTTCAGCGGGCGGCCAAGGGTCCGGGACAAGAGGTAAAGCGTCAGAGACATCATCAAGGCGAATGTCACGGCGGCCAGAACGAAGATCCAGCGGACCCGGTTCCAGACCTCCTGCATCTTCGCATCGTAGGAGACGGTGAAACCGAAGACGCCGATCACCGGACCGCCTTCCCCGGCGAAGACCGGCACCGCCCGCACGCGCCCGCCGTCCGCCGAGACCGCCGTTCCGGAAGACATGACCTCCTGCGCGATCTCGCCCACCGGACCCATGTCGTCCGCGTCGCCGAGCGCCAGCACGACGTCGCCTTCGGCCCCGATCACCACGGCGGCGCCACCGCTTGCGCCAACGCTGCTGAAGGCGTGGGCGACCGCTTCCTCGATCTTGTCGGTCACGTTGAAGCGCAGGGGCTTGGCAAGATCCTCCGCGGCCTTGTCGGCGGCGCGTTCCCCCTGGAGGTTCACGTCTGCGACGGCCATCCGCTCGAGCAACTGCATGGCACCGCCGGACAGCACGCCCGCGACGACGATCGTGGTCAGGGCCATGATCGCGGCGCAGCGGATGAAGATGGAGTGGCGGGCGCCGGCCCGCGGGCCGTCTGAAGTCGTTTGCTCGGACATCGGATTTCTTTCAGGTTTTTTCCCGATTTTTCCGCGCGGCGGGTTCGCCCCCCGCGCGGCAGTGCGACTGGTCGGCGCTTACATCAGCGCTTCGGCATCGATGCCCACCGTCATCGCGCCGATGGGGGCGCCGGTGGCCGGGTCGTTGAGGGTGATGGAGATCTGCACCTGGTAAGTCTGGCTCGATTCGTCGAACTCGATCTCCGAGACATGCACCGCGCGGGGACCGACGCTGTAGGTCTGCTGGTACTTGTCCTCGTCGCCCTGCCAGTAGTCGGAGGTCGCCTGCGAGGCGGCGACGTTCAGGCCGAGGGCATCCATGACGATCACCTCCGTCATCATCCCGCCGGACCCCTCGACCCGCGACCGCAGGAGGTCGGATGCGGGGTTCATCAGCACGCCGTCGACCAGTTCGGAGGCTCCCGTGCCGACCTCTGCCCGCCATTTCTGGTCCATTTCCTCGATGGTGGCGGCGTCGTAGCCCGCGGTCTGGGCATTCTGTTTCGCGACCGCCGAAAGGATGGCGGGGTCCTGCGCCCAAGGCGCGATGTGGGTGTCGAGGAAGGCCTTCACGTTGGCCTCGGGTTCGGCCGCGAAGGCCATGGTGGCCGAAAGGCCGAGCATGGCGGTGAAGAGTGCTGCGCGCATGGGGGGAGTCTCCGGTATCTGTGTCAGGTGGAGCGCACGCTACGCCCCAACACCTACCAGTCGGTAAAGGCGCCTCATTCAATTTCCGTCCAATTGTCGCAACCCGCACCGCGGGCGCTGACGAAAACGACCCCATGTCGCATTCGGCGCAGACGGCGCGGCGCGCCAGCCCCCAGCATCGCGGCATGACATCACCCGATCAGGCAGACGGAGACCTATCGAGATGAATGCGCCTCTTACCCGGCGGGGCGGCGGTCGCCGTGCCCGTGTCGCTGCCAGAACCGCCGCCCTCGCCCACGATCTCAGACCGGTGCGGGCCGGGCTCACGGGTGGGCGCTACAATCCCCTGAGCGACGCAGAGGTGCTGCGCATCCACCGCACCGCGCTGACGGCGCTGGAAGAGATCGGGCTGTCAGGCGCGCCGGAGAGCGGTGTGGAGGCGATGGTGGCCGCGGGTGCCCTGCAGGGCGAGGACGGCCGCCTGCGCTTCCCTGCGGCGCTGGTGGAGGACATGCTGGCCCGGGCTGCGCGGGATATCCCGCTGCACGGTCGCGAGGCGCATCACGACCTCGACCTGTCGGGCAGCCGCGTGCACTACGGCACCGCCGGCGCTGCCGTGCACATGGTCGATCCGGCGGACCGCAGCTACCGCGAAAGCACGGTGCAGGACCTGCACGATGCGGCGCGGATCGTCGACGTGCTCGACAACCTGCATTTCCTGCAGCGCCCCATGGTGGCGCGCGACATTCCCAACGCGCTGGAGATGGACCTCAACACGCTCTACGCCTGCTGCTCTGGCACGACGAAACACGTGGGCACCTCCTTTTCCGACCCATCCCATGTGGGCGCGGCGTTCGAGCTGCTGCACCTGATCGCGGGCGGAGAAGAGGCGTGGCGCGCCCGGCCCTTCGTCTCGAACTCCAACTGTTTCGTGGTGCCGCCGATGCGCTTTGCCACCGAAAGCTGCCAGACGATGGAGGCCTGCATCCGCGGCGGTATGCCCGTGCTCCTGCTCAGCGCGGGCATGGCCGGGGCGACCGCGCCCTCGACCATCGCCGGGGCCATCGTGCAGTCGGTGGCGGAATGCCTTGCCGGTGTGGTCTACGTCAACGCGCTGGCGCCGGGGCATCCGGCGATCTTCGGGACATGGCCCTTCGGGCTCGACCTCAGGACCGGGGCGATGAGCGTGGGTTCTGGCGAGCAGGCCTTGCTGACGGCGGGCTGCGGGCAGATGGCGCGGTTCTACGGCCTGCCCGGCGGATCGGCGGGCGGCGCTTCGGATTCGAAGCTGCCGGACATGCAGGCCGGGTGGGAACAGATGTGTTCCAACGTCATGGCCGGGCTGGCGGGCGTGAACATGATCTACGAGGCCGCGGGCATGCACGCCTCCCTTCTGGGGTTCTGCCACGAGAGCCTGATCCTGGGCGACGACCTGATCGGTCAGGCGCTGCGCTGCGTGCGCGGGATCGAGGTGGACGACGACACCCTCGCGCTGGATCAGATGCGCGAGGTCTGCCTTGAGGGTCCGGGCCACTACGTCGGCACCGACCAGACTCTGGGCCGGATGCAGAAGGACCACGTCTATCCGACGCTCGGCAACCGCATGTCGCCCAAGGAGTGGGAGGAGCGCGAGAAGCCCTGCCTGCAGGAGGCCGCGACCCGCAGGAAGGAGATGATCCTGTCCGTGCCCTCTGCCGCCCGGTTCCACGCCGATCTGGACCGTGCCATCCGGGCCCGCTTCCCGATCCACCTGCCCGCGTATTGACCCCGCCGCCCCGGCACGTAGACCGGGGCACAACCAAGCGGGAGTCGCCTCATGCCCTATCTCATCCTCATCCTCGCGGTGGTGGCCGAAACCATCGGTACCACCGCGCTGCAGGCCAGCCAGCAGTTCACCCGGCCCCTGCCCTCTGTCGTGGTGGCGGTGTCCTACGCTGCGGCGTTCTATCTGCTGAGCATGGTGCTGAAGGTCATGCCCGTGGGCGTCACTTACGCGATCTGGTCCGGGCTGGGCATCGTGCTGATCGCCGTGATCGGTCGGGTGGTCTTCGGCCAGAAGCTCGACCTTGCGGCGGTGCTGGGCATGGCCATGATCCTCGCCGGGATCGTGGTGATCCACCTGTTTTCCCGCGCGACACCGCACTGACCGGCACGGCCGCGACGCACAAACGAAAACGCCCCGGACCAAGGGTCCGGGGCGCAACATCGACAGATCAGGCTGCGATCAGAAACGGAAGTTGCCGCGCAGCGAGATCGAGTCCTGCTGCAGGTCGGTTTCCGTGGAGCCGAGGTTCTCGAAGTCCTCGTTCAGGTATTCCGCACCGACGCTGAAGCGATCGGTCACCTTGTATTCCATGCCGAGGCCGTAAACCGGGGAGGTCGCCTCGCCGATGCTGGTGTTCACCTTGGAGACACCGGCGGTGCCGTAAACCAGCGCCGGGCCGAGGTCGTAGCCCATGCGTGCCTTGGCGCGGGACACGTTGTCCACGTCGAAGCCGTTGACGCTCAGGTCGTCGTTGCCCTGGAACTCGGCTTCACCACCCAGAACGATACCGTTACCGAACTGGTAGTCGTAGCCGCCGTGCAGGCCGTAGATCAGGCCGGTCTCTTCGGAACCGCCCGAGGACGCCTGTGCGCCGCCGAGGCTCAGACCGGCATAGCCACCCGTCCAGGTGCCGACCGGTGCAACCGGAACGACTTCAACCGGGGTGACCGGGGTCGGCTCGACCGGCGTCACGTCAAGGCTGCCTGCGGAAGCTGCGGTGCCAAGTGCTGCAATGGCGACGGTCATGGTCAGGATATGCTTTTTCATTTCCTTCGTCCTTTCTTTTGTTTTTCACGCCTCGTTCCGGGTCTCTGTCCGGTCTGCTCGGGCGCTCGACAGCCATGTGGCCATCCGTAGTACCCTTTCAACGGTTGAACCCCGCCTTTCCGTTCCCGATTTCGTGTGTAATTTCCAAGGACTGGCTTTTTTTGGCCAATCGGTGCCGATGACGTGGATGCACCCGGCCATTCCCCGCCTGTTCCGCGCGCGAAAACGTGAGGAACGATCCGTCACATCATTGCAACAGGGGGGTTTGCGACCGATTGGCACTGGTGTTTTGGCCCGACTGCCGCTACGCGGGCGGCAATCCGGACAAGAGGAAACAGACATGCAATTGCGCAACGTCGCGATCATCGCGCACGTCGACCACGGCAAGACGACCCTCGTCGACGAACTGCTGAAGCAATCCGGCGCTTTCCGCGCCAACCAGGCCGTGGCCGAACGGGCCATGGATTCGAACGACCTCGAACGCGAGCGAGGGATCACCATCCTTGCCAAGGCGACTTCCGTCGAGTGGAAGGGCACGCGGATCAACATCGTGGACACCCCCGGCCACGCCGACTTCGGCGCCGAGGTGGAACGCATCCTGTCGATGGTCGACGGCGTGGTGCTGCTGGTGGACGCCGCCGAAGGCCCCATGCCGCAGACCAAGTTCGTGACGTCCAAGGCGCTGGCGCTTGGCCTGCGCCCGATCGTGGTGCTGAACAAGGTCGACAAGCCCGACGCGGAGCCGGACCGCGCGCTGGACGAAGTCTTTGACCTGTTCTCGGCCCTCGACGCCGACGAGGACCAGCTCGACTTCCCGCATCTCTATGCCTCCGGCCGCAACGGCTGGTGCGACACGGAGCTGGACGGCCCGCGCAAGAACCTCGACGCGCTGTTCCGCCTGATCGTCGACCACGTGCCCGAGCCGAAGCAGGTCAAGCACGTGGACGAGGACTTCCGCATGCTGGCCGTCACCCTGGGTGCCGACCCCTTTGTCGGCCGCCTGCTGACGGGCCGCATCGAATCCGGCCACGTGAAGGTGGGTCAGACGATCCAGTCGATCAGCCGTATCGGCCAGAAGATCGAGCAGTTCCGCGTCACCAAGATCCAGGCCTTCCGCGGCCTGCAGATGCAGGACATCGACGAGGCCTTTGCCGGCGACATCGTGTCCGTCGCGGGCATGACCAAGACCACCGTGGCCGACACGCTCTGCGCGCTGGCGGTGGACGAGCCGCTCGAGGCCCAGCCCATCGACCCGCCGACCATCACCGTGACCTTCGGGATCAACGACAGCCCGCTGGCTGGCCGCGACGGCAAGAAGGTGCAGTCCCGCGTGATCCGCGACCGCCTTTATAAAGAGGCCGAGACCAACGTCGCCATCCGCATCAAGGACACCCCCGGCGGCGAGGCCTTTGAAGTCTCGGGCCGTGGCGAACTGCAGATGGGCGTCCTGATCGAGAACATGCGTCGCGAAGGCTTCGAGCTGTCGATCTCGCGTCCGCAGGTAATCATGAAGGAAGTCGACGGCCAGATGATGGAACCCGTCGAAGAGGCGACCATCGACGTGGACGACGAGTACTCCGGCGCGGTGATCGAGAAGATCACAGGCGTCCGCAAGGGCGAGCTGGTCGAGATGCGGCCCGCCGGTGCGGGCAAGACGCGGATCATCGCGCATGTCCCGTCGCGCGGCCTCATCGGCTATCACGGCGAGTTCCTGACCGACACCCGCGGCACCGGCGTTCTGAACCGCGTGTTCCACGGCTGGACCCCGCACAAGGGTGCCATCCCGGGCCGCCGCCAGGGCGTGCTGATCTCCATGGAAAGCGGCGAGGCGGTGGCCTACGCGCTGTGGAACCTCGAGGATCGCGGCAAGATGATGATCGGCGCGCAGGCCCCGGTCTACACCGGCATGATCATCGGCGAGCATTCCCGGGACAACGACCTGGAAGTGAACCCGCTGAAAGGCAAGAAGCTGACCAACGTCCGGGCCTCGGGCACCGACGAGGCCGTGCGCCTGACCACGCCGATGTCGCTGTCGCTGGAAGAGGCCATCGCCTACATCAACGACGACGAGCTGGTGGAAGTCACGCCGAACGCCGTGCGCCTGCGCAAGCGGTTCCTCGACCCGCATGAGCGCAAGCGCGCGTCGCGCTCTGCCTGACCGGGTTTGGCCCGCGTTCGTTGGCCCCCCCCGGGGGGGGGGGGGGGGGGGGCGGGCCCCCCCCCCGCGGCACCGGCGGTCTGAACCGCGGGTTCCACGGCTGGACCCCGCACAAGGGTGCCATCGCGGGCCGCCGCCCGGGGGTGCTGAGCTCGATGGAACGCGGCGGGGCGGTGGCCTCGGCGCGGTGGACCCGCGAGGATCGCGGCGCGAGGAG
>NZ_JBRBWD010000012.1:0-21320 GCF_052825245.1 Sagittula sp. | reverse complement strand
GGACCCTGACCACCGCAATCGCCCGCCCCGCTGCGCGAGATGAAAGCTCCGCGCGCCGGGCGATTGCTCAACCTGCGCCAACCGGCGTAAACACTAACCGGGCTCCGGTCGTGGCTGGATGAAAGTTCAGTGGCAGGTCAAGATGCCTTTGTGATCCACCTACGGGACGGGGCCACTATTAAACCGAACGAGGTTTCTGTTCGGAAACAGGTCAAGCTAGAAACGGCCGCCAACTCCGTGAGCGTCTTTCAAGCGTGGGACGCGATGGAAACCTACATGGGCGAGCTGAATGAAAATGGGCAGCTAGAGGCGTAGGGTGGAAACATTGAAGCGAACGGACTGGTGGAGGCTGACACAACTGGTTGTGGCTATCGCCGTGTCAGGCTTCATTGGCTATCGCTTCCAGCCGATGGTTGCGAACAACCCCAACGCCGTGAACACGGTCGTCACGATATTTTCAATCCTCGCGGGCTTTCTAATCGCCGTGATAACATTCATCGCGGAGCCGACACTACAACAGGCCCGGACTTGGGATGAATTGCAGCGGATGAAGGACACGGTCCGGCGAAAATTGATCCGCCAAAAACTGCTGTTCTTCCTCTACCTGCTGACACTCGGAATTGCTCTGGCAATGTTTCTCACACCTCCAACCATGCTGGAGCTGCTCAAGTGGCTACAAACCGTATTTCTGGGGCTTGCCACATTTGTTTTTCTTGCGTCGTTTTCACTGCCCGGTTCGCTGATGAAAATTCAGATGGAACGCTACGAAGCCGTTCTACAGGACTCACGACCCAAGGTCGTAGCCGACGCCAAGAAGGCGGCAGAGCAAGTAAAGAAGCGAAATCGGTAGTTACAGCCCCACCGTAGCTTGATTGTTCCAAGCGATCGATGACGTATGCAGCACCTGAAAGTCCGCATCCTCCCCGCTGCCCGACAGGCAAGCAATCCCCGCCTCCCTATCGAGCAACCAGCTTTTCGACATCCCCCTCTCGCAGCATCGCTTCCATATCGTCCAAGCCATCGACAGCGGAGCGCAACTGCGCCTCATCGCCTTCGCCCACTGCCTCGGCATCCGCGACCTGGGCCCCAAAGTCCATCTCCATCTGGCGCTGTTCCTCGGCGATAGCGGCTTGAACGACGGGCGCAGTCTTCTTTGGGCCGACATCGGTTTGCTCTGACGATTGGCCATCAGCAGCCTGGCGTGCGGCCACCACATCGGCTTCGGATCCGCCTGACCCGTCCGGCGGCGGTGTCATCGGCATGGCGCGCATACTCAACGGGAGGTTTCCTTGCGCCCCCCCTCCCCCCGGCTCCGGAAACGGCAATTCGCCTGATTGCGCCGCGTGGATCGCCTTGAACAGCCGGTCGTCAAAATACTGGATGCGCTTCGCACGGACCGGCATTTGGGCATCGATCACCATGACGATCTCGTCAAGTGGCAGGCGGCGCGCCTCGTCTTCGGGGAGCAGGGAGCTTTCTTCGGTCCGTGTGGATTGGCTACGGCCCTCAAAGGGGTTCTTGCCGATGGATTGGGATCGCGTGACGACGGTTTTCGTGGTCTTGCCGACCGCCTTGCTCAGCTCCTCGACTGTCTTCTCATCCGAGGGCGTCAGGTACAGCTTCACGCCGGCGTTGCCCTGCAGGGCGCGGCGGGTGTTCTCGCCATAGATTTCATCAAGGGCGGGGATGGTTTGTGTCACTACGGCCAGATGGCCACGATAGGTCCGCAGGGTTTCGATGCTCTCGACTACGATCGGCATTTTGCCAAGGCGATTGAATTCATCGAGCATGATCATCACGGGCCAAGGTTCATCCGGTCCGGGGTCCTTTTCCTGCATGGCCGAGAGAAGATCGGAGAAGAAGAGGCGGATCAGCGGCGCAAGCGGCTTCACCATCAGCGGCTGGACCACGAGGTAGACCGAAAAGGGCTTTCTCCGGATCGTCCGGAAATCAAAATCCGAGACCGCAGTCGCCTCATCAATCGCCGGGTTCTGCCACTGGTCCAGCCCCGAGGTCATCAGGAGCGAGACGTAAGAGGTCAGCGTGTCATTATTGGTCGAGGCCAGCCGGGTGAAGATCAGCTTGGCGGCCCTGTTGTCGACCTCGTGGCCGCGCGCGAAGTATTCCTTCTGCTTGTTCCCGCCCGAGGCGGCGATCCGATAGATTTCGCCCAAGGTCGGGCGCTTGCGCTGGAAGGCCAGCAGGCCTGCCGCCACGAAGAGATCGATCCCGCCTTTGAGGAGGCCCTGCACCCGGTCGTTGTCGCTTTGCAAAAAGAGCGTCGCCAGGAGCTGCAATTCCATCTGCTGGCGCGCGGGATCTTTCAGTTGATAGATGCGCAGGAGCGGGTTGTAACGATGCGTGCGCTTGCCCTCCCAATCGGTGGGGGCAAAGCGATAGACCTTGTCGCCTTGGGCTGCGCGATGCCGGGCCGTGGCCTCGAAACACTCGCCCTTCACATCGAGCGTCACGGCGGAGCCTTGCCAGGTCAGCAGGTTCGGAATGACGAACCCCGTGGTCTTGCCGCGGCCCGTGGGGGCCACGATCAGCGCATGGGGGAAGACCTTGGAGCAGATGTAGTTGGCGCGGGAGCCCGGCGGCCCCAGCTTGCCGAGGATGAAGCCGGTGCCCGGCGCCCCGAAGAAGCCATTGGCCTTCATCTCGCGCGCGGTCTGCCAATGGGTCTGGCCAAACCGTGTCAGGGCGGACCCCGAGAGGGCGAGGCTCAGCATCAGGCCGGCGGCGGCGAAGCTGCCGATGATCAAGTGAATAAGTTGCGCGTCCTCCGGGCGGCGATCGAGGATCGCCATGTAGTTCTGCGCGATATAGGCAAAGTCGATCTCGGACCCGAAGCCGAGATCCTGGTAGGTCAGCACCGCCGAGGCGATCGTATAGCCCATGGCCCCGGTCACCAGCGTTACCAGAAAGACCCCTGTGGCGATCCGCGCTTTTCCCATGCGGGCGCTCAATGGACCTGACCCCGCTCGGTCTCGCCATCCACGTCTGTCGCGCGGTGTTTTTCGTATTCGGTGTCGGCAAGATCATCGACTACCTGGCGCAGGGCCTCCGTATTGGCCGTCGCGGCATCGGATTGCAGATAGACCTTGGCGACATAGAGCCGGTCGAGGCGGTCCTCGAGAACCTTTTCCAGCGCATCGGCATCGCCGGATGTGAGCCGGTCGAGTTGGCGAGCGTCCAGCACCCGCGCGATCTCGCCGCGAAATGCGGCCCGCTCCCCCTCGGTCTCGAAGGGCGCGGACAACTCCCCCGCCCGCTCATGGTCCAGAACACGCGCAATCTCGTCTGCAAGGCGGTCGGCACGGTCAGACTGCGGCGCAGTTTCACCGCGGGCTGCGAGGAGTGCGTCGCGCGTGCCAACCCCAAGCCCCTCGCGCATCTCGGTTTCGCGGCGGACCTGGTTGATGGCCTCCGTGTCCCGGATCTCGACGACGGCCGCGTAGGTCGCGCCAAGCCCGCGGGCGAGATGGGACGGCATGTCCGGATAGCGCGCGCGCAAGTCATCCGTGACAGCATCTGCAACGGGCGTGCGGAGGTCGCGTCCCTCCATGATGCGGTCGACCTCGCGGGTGATCTCGCTGGCGCGGGCCGCATCGGTTATGGTCTCCCTGTAGGGTTCAGACCGGTCGATCACATCGCCAGGACCTGCGAGCAGGTCCGGATGCGCCTCGAGATACGTGCGCTGCTCCGTCTCGATCCGACGCTCCGCCCTTGAGACAACCTCCCAGTCCCGGTCCTCCACCTGCTGCGCTGTCAGGCCGTCTGCGCGCATCTCCTGACGGATTGTCCCTTCCATCTCCCGCACCGCGTCCCGGTGATAATGGAACCGCTCGCTGACCGGTTCCGCTTCCATGACACCATCCCGGCGCAGCACGGTCTCCCGCTCCAAGAGCGTGCCAAGTTCGACGTGCACATCGTTGAGAATATCGCGCGCCTGTTCCAGATCGGCGCGGCGTTCAAGGTTCAGATCGCGCGCCTCAGCCACTTTGGAGAGATCATTGGCGATCCATTGATGCTCGAGCGCTGCATTTGAGGCGCCCGTCTCGATCCGGGCCACCACTTCCGATGTGCTGATCCCCGTGCCGTGTAGTGCCGCGTCAATGCGCGATCTCAGATCGGGCTCGGCCAGTCGCTCGCGCTGGCTGGCGTCAATATTGGCCTCGGAATAGATCCCGCCCTCCGAGGGCGCGTCTGAGAGCGAACCCGAGCGCAGCCCCAAGGGCTGCATGTGCTGGACCTGCGTCTGGATCTCGATGAGGCGTTTTTCCAGCACGGGACGTTCCGCGTCAGACTTCTCGGCGATCATGCCCTGCACCCGCGCGAGCTTTTCCGCATAGAGGCTTCTCAGATCCTCGAAGCTTTGATCCTCGGCCATATACACATCTCCTGTTCGGTCCACCTGCCCGCCATGCGCCAGCACCTCGCCCGCGCGGAAGAGTGCCGCGGCAATGTCTTCGCGGGCCCCGCGGACCTCGGAGGTCTCCCGGGAGGCCTCCACGGCAAGCGAATGGTAGACGGTTCTGGTGTTGGCGATCTCCGCCAGCGTCCGGGTCAAGTCGGCCCCCACGCGTTCGCGCTCGCGGGGTGCGCGACCCTCTTCTTTCGCCGCATAAACCTCGCGGGTAGGGGCTGGGTAATGCACAACCCCGCGATCCACCCGGCGCGTGGCTTCCAGCCGCACGCCGTACATCTCCGCCTCCTCGACCATGGCGAGGCGGAAATCATCATAGTTGAAGCGATGATTGCGCCCCAGAAAGAAGAACTCGCCTTCCTGCGAGCGACGGTTCAGCACCAGATGCGCATGCGGGTGATCGCGGTCCTCATGCACCGCGATGATGTAGTCGAAATGCCCCGCGTCGGTCTGGAAGAACCGCTCGGCCACGTCCGTCGCAATGTCGCGCACATCCTCCCCACGCGTGCCCACGGGGAAGGACATGAGCATGTGGGTGGTCTGTCCGAGCCTGGGCTTGAAGCCCGCATCCCACCGCTTGGCAAAGCGCTCCGTCAGGTCCTTGATGTCACCCGCCTCGAGCTTCGTCTTGCCATCCAGGAACCCGCTACTGTCCACGATATGGGTGGACTTGGTGGTGAGGTAATCGAGCTGGTTTGCGAGCTGCGATTTGGTATGCGTGCCCCCACCCCGGATCGCCTTGAAGACCGCTGGCCGATGCCCTGCTGCCGCGCGCGAAAGCTGGCTCTGCTTGGCGACATGCAGCCCCTGCATCGAGCCTCGGATTCGGCTCCAGCCGTCCCGGAAGACCTCGCCAGTGACGGTATGGACGGCATCATTCAGCCGCATGGGCAAACTCCCTCAGCGCGGCCGTAGCCTCCAGCTGCATCGCGTCGCGACGACGGCGCAGGAGCAGATCGATCTCGTCAGCAGAATCCAGGATGAACCGCGCCAGCCCGCGCATCTGCGCAAGCCGCAATTCGGTGAACTCCGAGCCGCCCCCCTGCCCCTGCCGATTGGCCTGAGTCATCTGCTTGGCGATCTGCGCGACCCCATTACCGACCTCGTGCAGAGAGGCCCTGTAGCGCGCCATCTCTGCTGCCATCTGCGCATCCGGAACGAACACCCCGCCTGCCGCCTGAATGAGCCGCCGCAGCCCCTCGGCCCGGCTCTCGATCCCGGCGGCGGCCAGCACCTCGTCGAGCGCCGCAAGCTCCGCAGCGGTGACCTTCACACTGACCGCCGAGACCGGGATCGCGGCATCCGTCTGGCGCTCGGCATCGGCTTTCAGGACGTAGCGCACGGCCCGCGACGTAACCCCAAAACGCTCCGCAAGTTCAGACGTCGACACACCCTCCGCGGCCTCGCGAACGATCTGCATTTTCTCGATCTCTGTCAGGCGTTTTGTTCGGGACATGCGGAAGAAAGACCCCCTATTTCCTGCCACCTTCCACCAAGGCTGCCCCACCTTACGATAATATACCAAGATGTCAATTATATACTGCCGTCGCATTCAGGCTCAGGCAGCCTTGGTGTCCGCTTCCCCCGCGGCCCGCAGGGACGCGGCTCTGCCGACCTCACCACCAGGCGACACCTGTCCTAGGGGTCCGGTCCGCCAGCCCCGCCCGAGGCTCTGGCCGAACACGCATGTGTTCGGACGGAACCGCGGGCGGGCGCAAACCCCACCGACAGGGCGGACAGGCAGGGTCAAGGAGGGCCAGATTTGGGTTCCCAAATCTCTGCCGCAAAAACCGGGAGGCCCTGGCCGATAGGTTTTTGTGGATGGCCCCCTTGAGGCTGACTGGCCGGTCTGTCGCGGCCTGGTCATTCCGGGCGGAGTGCGTCCGTTGAACGCGCAAGGACCAGCATCCCTCGAACAGGGATCGGGCCGCCCCAAGATCGTCCTGGGGCGGCCCATCCTCGTCAGAGGATTTAGTCCTGGGGATCTTTCGCGCTCGGCGGGAACATCACCAGCTCCGAGACCGCGACCGGAAAATCGAGCTTGAGGCTGAAGAACTCCGAGCCATCCCCGTTGCGGGTGTTGCGGAACATGGCGCCCACGCGTTGAAAGCGGGTGCGCTCCTGGCCATCGGTATCGGTGAACTTAACGGGGACGGTGGCGACGTAGTGGTTGGTCATTTGGGTTACTCCTTGTTGCGATGGGGATCACCCAGCACGGGGGCAAGAGGCCCGGTCGCAAGCGCAAATGCGGAGGGTCCGCGGCTCCGCCGTGGAAGCCGTATTTGTGCTTGCCGAAGCGTGAGCAGAGGGCACGAACGGGCCGACCCCGTGCGATCCACATGCATAGCAAAAAGGAGGGACCCGATTGACCTGTGCCATCACGCAGTCGCCACCATCCGCGTCCACGTCCTGCCGAACCTGGCCGGGGTGCTGATGACGCCCGCCCGCGTGGATGCGATGTTCCGCGACACCACCCGAGGGTCGAGCAGGGCTTCAGCCTCAAGTGCGACGTCTCGACCCCTCGCGTCTTGCGCTGCTGACGATGTGCTAGGTGCGCACCATCCCCAGCCCGTACCGATGCGGATGGGCCGAACTCTGACGGGCTGGGTAGAGGGATGACGGTGCTGGACGCCGTGAGATGCAGATCAAGTGTGACCGATCGCACGCGCCATGAGATATGACGAAAGGACCGCCCGAAGGCGACCCGGTTATGGCCATCACGCGCCCAAGCTGTCGAGCATCCCCCTGGTATCAGGCATTCGCTTCAGCGAGTTGCCGATGTGCTCCCGCCAGCGCGGCCCAACCTCCATTGCGGTGGCATAGGCCCGAGCCAGATCATCGGGCCGGTCCTCGGCCATCGCTTCGATAAGGAAAGCCGCCTGCTCGCGGTCCTTCGCGGATTTCAGGCTCCCTGCCCCATCGCGGCGCCGGTCGGCAATGATCAGTTTGTGGATCGCATAGCGCTCCGGGCGGGGCACCTGCACCAGAACGCCGGATCTATAGATCGCCGCCGCGTGGATCGGCTCAGCGATCAGGAAGTTGAGATAGTTCAATCCTTGGGCGTTCACGCCCAATGCTGGCAGATCACGGAGGGTCTCATCTCCGAACGCCGGTGTGAGAAACTCGACCAACTGGCCGCTGCCACCCTGGGCCCATCGCCATGTCCGACCTTGGTCAAGAGATGGCAGAGGATCGAATTTGAGCGCCGAGAACGTCTCGGCAAGACCCGGGTCGACCTGATCCTGCAAGGCAACGCTGAGCTTTTCGAACTGCGCGATGTCGATGTCGCCAGTATTGGCCATACCGCCAATTGGCAGACGGATACCAAGCTCGCCTTCATAGAGGCGAAATGCATTGGTTCCGACGATGGTGCCACCCAACCGGAAGGTTCCGGCTGCGGCCATTGCCGACAGGATGGAACCGGTCGCACGGTCGATGGGCGTCATGCCTTCCGCACGCAAGAGCCGGACAAGCCGCGACCGTTCCACCTTCCGATCCTTGGCCGCCCGGCGCAGCTCTTCGATCCGGTCGATGCGCGCGCGCGTCTCGTCGCTGTCTTCGCCGATATAAATGAACCGCATCTCCGTCCCGACACGGCGCGCGGCATACCAATAGGCCTTAACCCCACGCTCCTTCAGCGTGGGCTTGCCTTCGACACCGGACAAGGCGTCGTCCTTCAAAAGTCGCACCAGGTCGGTATAGGCGCTCATCGCGATGCTGCTGAGGGGAGTCATGCCAATCATTTCCAAGTTTTGCTTGGCATACTTATACCTATCAAAACAGGAAATTGCTAGGCAAAGTGATTTGGAGAACGTCCACACCCATAAGAAACGACGAAAGGGCCGCCCGAAGGCGACCCTCTCTCTTCAATCCTGCGACGCCTTCTTCGCCGGGTCCGCAACCCGCATGACCGTCAGGCCTTTCGCTTCCGCCTTCTGCCCGAGGTTCAGCGCGACCCCGTTGCCGCCGAAGAGTACAACCCCCGTCGCCGCGAACTTGTCGTCCAGCATTTCGTCGTTGCACTTGAACGGTGCCGCCCGCCCGTGCGCGGACCAGCGCGGATCGAAGCGCGCCTGCGCTATCCCGCGTGCCCGGGCCCACCGAGCCGCAATCATCTCCGCCCCGTGCTTGCCACCCTTGTGGCAGAGGAAGATCTCCTGGTTGCGGTTCTGCTTGATCCGTTCGCGAACCTTGTCGAGCGTGTTGAAGATCACATCGACATCTGTCCAGTCGGTGGCTCCTGAGACGATCAGGGGCACCCCCTCGACTTTCGACTTCTCGGCGGTTTCACGGTCGTGCTGCTCCAGGAGCTGCCGTGCCTCGAAGACCGCCCCGGTCTCTTGCGCCCTGACGCTTGCGCGCGACCCGGCTGCCGGGATGAAGGCGTGGCCAGTTTCGATCTCGTAGCATTCCGCCGCCGCCTCGCTCATCACCTCGATTGCGCTGACGATCTCGCGCAGCTGCAGAAAGCGCGCCTGCGCCTCTTCGAGCGCGGTCTCGGCGATCTCCGATCCGTCATGGGATTTTGCCAGCGCGCCGATCTTGTCGGCGGTGCGGTCGACCTCCTTGCCGAGCGCCACCTTGCGGCGCTGGAGGATCGTCGCGAGCCCATGGGCCAGCGGTTCGATTTCCGCTTCGAGCCCGGTCCCGCGCAACTGACCAAGCAGAGCCTCGAAGCTCTCGCGGATGACGCGGTCGGTCAGGATGTGATCTTCCGGGATCGGAAGCTGTGCGTCCTTCTCGGTCAGCCCGAAAAGCTCGATCGTCTCGTAGGTGTTTGCGGTGTCGTAAGCCATGTCTGGTCTCCAGTGTTCGGTTGCAAGGCCACCACGTGAGTGTGGGGGCATGGCCGAATGCCTGGTTTCCGAATCTGCCCGGGTCAGGGACGGCGCAGCCGCCGGCTTGCCGGGCGCAAAAGTTTTCTGCGCGGCACCCGACACATGCGCGCGCTCACGCACGGGTTCACCCCAAGCCACCGGCCCCGCCCTCGCCGAAAAGTTTTGCGATCCTTGACGCGGGCTGATTTGGGGGCCATCCGGAGGATATGCTTCCGCACTCATGTGTGTGTGTTTTGACGGTAGGTTTGCCCGACCCGAGCAGGCAAACGGCCCGACCGGACGCGAAAGACGGATGGAGCGGCGGGATCGTTTTGGCCTCGGGCCAAAACAGACCAGAGCGCAATCCGGCGGAGCGGCCGGAGAGGGACGTGCTCGCGAGGCGGGCAAACCGGGATGCCAGGCGCGACGCCGCGGTGAGGCCGCATGGCCGAATGCGCGACGGACCGAAGGGCCGTTCTCCCCTGCGACACGCGAAGCCGAGCAGGGGAGGCCGCAAGGCCTAGCCCAAGGTTGACGTGCAGGCGACCACGCCGCCAGCTATACAAAGTATCTACTCCAGCATTCGACGTGATGGGCGGAACGCGGGCTTTTGCTCCAAGTGCCAGATGACTTGGTAGTTTCCTCTTAAGCAGACCTCGCTTCACCGCGCTAACGAGATAAAAGTCCCAAATGCGGCTACTTAGGCTTTTTCTTGAGGTTTAGGTTCACAGAATTGCATGAACACCGAAGTCCTTCGGGAGAAGTGCCTTTGGGAGTAATGTACAGCCATGATCCACAGTCATCGCATTGTGCGCATGCCAGCAAATCCTTAAACGCATTTACAATAGGCATAAAGTCGTTGGGACTAAAATTGGCCCACTCGTTGAAATGTACGGCCTTATTGACGGTCCAGTCTTCTTCGCCCTTGTGAGTATTGGCTTCCTTGAGACGTTGCCTGCGAGCCTGCGCTTTGGACTTTTGGTCCTCGTTGCCCCAGGATTGCGCCGAGTCGACGGCTTTTCCTAGGAGATCTGACAATCTAGAAAAGGCGCTCGGTAATAGCCCCCCTAGATCGTAGCTGTTATCCGCCCTGAAGACCGTTTGCGCCCCCAGTTGATCCGCAAGTAGTCGCGCTACAAACTCCATGTGACGCCGCAAAATCGGAGCCGCAACTTCGACCTTACCCTTAGTCAAAGCTGCATCAATTTCTGCCCAAATCTCTGGATTTGATTCCACCAACGGACCAGTGTCCACAGACCAACTATCAAAAGCCATAGATGTTTTTCGGGTCACTAGATTTGCCGAACGCATCTGCTCTGCCCAAACTTTGTCATGGGTGGCAATTACGAACTGCGTGTTTGGGAATTCTGCCATCAAAAGTTTGCAAAATTGGTAGCGATGGTCTGCATCGACAGACATCACAACATCATCGAGCAGCGCAACGGTAAAACGGTCACCCAATAGCCGCTTCATCAATGCTAGGTATAGGCATACACCCATGCCATCTTGATGACCTTCGCTATGAAAAGCACCTGGTGGGAAAAGTCCCCGCTCGTAGAAATTCACATCAAAATCGAGACGCCCTTCAGTTGCTTTAAAGCGCGCGACAAATTTTTGCTCATCGCCGTCATTTAAAAGCCGATAAAACTTGCTGAAATCATCTTCGACGGCCTCGTAAAGCTCGTCAAGTTCCGACTCCATCGCTGCGCACCAAGCGTCATATGCGACTTTGCTGGCGTCTCGTGCCTTTTGGGAAGCTGTCTCGGTAAGACGTGCTGCTTTGTAGTCCTTGAACCGCTGTTCAGCATTGATCAGATAGCTCTGTGCGGCCAACGAAGCTGATTGATCAGGCTTCGCGCGAATAGCGCTCACAAAGTCCGCCAGTTTGGCCCGAAAGCCTTCCGGTATGGCTGGCCATCCATTGGCCAAGCGATCCTTCAACTCCAAGATTGTTGCGAAAGACTTTAGTTGTTCCTGAAAAAACGCCAAGTCTTTGCCCCATGCGACGACGCTGGACAGCATTTCAACTGCGTTCTCAATCTTGGCAATACGGTGAGTTTCGAGCAGCAGCGCCTTCAAGTTCCCCACTTCATTCGAAAGCGATGATGCATGTTCAACGAGCTTTTGCTTGAGCTCTCCTGCCGCTTGCGATTTCCGCTGCTTGGCGTGTAAATGCGAAAGAAGATGTGCTTCATCCGGCCATTCATGATCGCACATCGGACATGACGGGCCGTCCACCAGCTTTAATCCACTTTCCACCAAATCGCGTTGTTGCAACGAAACAAGGAGCTGTGCGTCGTTTTCAAGTTGCTCTATCTGATCGACAAGAGCTTCTGCATCCGGCGACGGAGATTGTCCAAGCTCGACGAGCTTTTTGTTAAGCTTGTCCAGTTCGATCAGTGCTGCGGATTTATTGAGCGATTGTTCACCAGCAGGCTCTGCCAAGCCTTTGTCGATGATTGTATCAGCTGTTATGGTGTCGTGGATTTCTAGTCCTAGCAGCTGGCGCTTTGCATTGACGGCTTTGAGCATCTCAGCTGCAGACAACGACGTGATGCCTAGGTGCTGCAACAGTGTATTTCTTTTGTCCTGCGTATCCTTTTCCGCCGCAATCGCTGCCCGGTTGAGCTTGCCGTATGCTGTGTTCAGTGCCGAACGGGTCTGACCCAACTCATCGATCTTTAGAATCTCTTGAATCTGTGCAGATCGCTTCGTTGGTTCGACCAAGATGAATTTCAGAATTTCTCTTCTCGCCAAAGTGATTTCGGGATGCTGAGAAACTTCGTCCAGAATCTCCACGATGTCCGGATCGTTCGGTTCGATACTTGGCTTCTTGGGGGCAGAGACTTTGCGAGTGAGCTTGGCTTTTTTGCCAAGCGTCGGGAAGGATACTTCCAGCTCTACAAATGCGGCATCTGGGAATTTGATGTGATCTACATGTGGACCATGATCTGCTAGTGAGAGCCCTTTGGTTCCGGTTCCGGTCAATCTGCCAATTTGACCAGTTAGTGCAAATTCGATGGCGTCAATGACCCCACTTTTTCCCGAGCCGTTCGGACCGGATATCGCGAAGGTCTTCTCAGCCAAGTTGATGTCCAACTTACGAATTCCACGAAATTCCTCGATGTGCGCTGAAATGATCTTGATCACAGAACTTCCCCTCCGTCTGGAAGAGTGAAAATCTCGGCTAGATCGTCGGCCTTAATTTTCCGACCTTCTTTCAAGAGCGCTTCAAGCTTTTGTGTTTTGGATGCATCAAAATTTTCATCATTCGAAAGTGTCTCGAGGAATTTGTTTGCGACTGAATCCTGAAGCGACGCCATTTTGCACCATATCTAAATAACTGGTTCCACTTTAGGCTGAGCACCGCCCTGCGGAAAGAGGTCTCTTGCAGGAAGGTGAGGGATTACTGCCGAAGGTTCAACCAGCGCCGATTTTTGGGGGTTAGGAGCTGGGACATATGCAATGGCCGCTTTGAGGAAACTGCACTGCAGCATCTCGGCGTTTACGAATGACAGCACCGGGTCGACCACGTCGGGCGTACGGCTTCAGTCCAGATCGACACCGCCGAGGCGCGGCACATGGACATGCGTCCGGACAAGGGCTGCAGCGGCCGCGCCCGCGATGGCGCTGAAGAGATGCGCCTCCCACGAGACGCCGGGTTGGCCCGGAAGAACGCCCCAGAGAATTGAGCCATAGAGGACACCGACCACCAGTGCCGCGCCCAGCGTGATCAATGAGCGATCCACGAAGCCGCGCGCGACGAGGAAGCCAAACCAGCCGAAGACCAACCCTGACGCACCGATATGGATGGCGGAGCTTCCGAACAGCCAGACGAGTCCGCCGCCGAGGCCGATCACCACTGCGTTCACCGGCAGCAAGGCCCTCGTGGTCGTGGCCACCAGCAGCCCACCCATCACCAGGAGCGGCGGCGTATTGGCCATCAGGTGTGCGAAACTTCCATGCAGGAGGGGCATGGCGATGACGCCATCCAATCCGCTGACGTGCCGGGGGATCAGGCCGAAGGCCGGGTTCAAGCCGTAACCGATGATCCAATTGAGGAGGTGAATCGCCCAGAGCAGTGCGACAAAAGCGACAAGCGCCGCGGCGCGCCGGAAGAAGGCGCGCATGTGATCCCGGTTCATCATGTTGGCGACAGTAGACGTCCCCACAGCACCTTCAACGGCTTTCGCACGCTGCACAGGGTGCCACCTCCAGGAAAGGGGGTTTGAGGCGGCCAACCTCGGTACGGCTCAAGCCAAGAGAATGGCTCGGATCTTACACGGTGTTTCCCGGACGAAAGGGCTGCGGTTCACGCTCGGGACGCTTCAGGGCTTCGGCGTATTTGCTCGCATTGTCATCGATCGTGTTGTGCCAAAGCTTCGAGACGAAGGCCCGGGCGTCTTGGACTGTCATGTCTTTCAGCGAAGAGGACAGCGCCATGAAAAGCTCATCCTCGCTAATCGCAGCGGCGCGGTGCATGGCATCCGCGTAAAATGACGGGTCGTTGAGAACCTGCTCGCGCAGCGGCATCCGCGCGAGGTTCTCCTCCGGGATCGCCATGAAGATCGTGTCCTGAACTTCGGTCAGATACGCACGCCGCGATGTGGACACCGGCTTTCCCGCCGCCTTGGCCTCCAGAAATGCCTGCCTTGTCCTGTCGAGCTTTGCCCTTGCATGGATCATGATGACATCACGCTTGCGGTCAAGCAGCGCAAATCCGGTGCAACACTCGATATGAGCAAGAAGCTCTGCAACCTCTGCTTCTACATCAAAGCTCTCGAACCACGGAGCTTTTCCCAGTCTCGCCACCATGCGCCTACCTTCGTCCATTCGATAATATATTATCGTATATCATATTCAGCAGATCGCAAGTAGATGGTGCCCGTCATGCAGCCAAACATGGAAAAAGGGGAACCGTGATCCCACGGCTCCCCTTTGGGTTCAGATCGTCTCGCCCTCGCGTGCCAATTAGGCGACCAACGACAGCCCCGTGCCTGCGTCCTGCGGCTGCTCACCGCTGTCGATGAACGGGATGATGGAGAAGGCCTGCCCGCCGCGCTGCTCTTCGTTCTGCACGGCGTTCACGCGCAGGTCGCCATCGGGCGTGTTGATCAGCAGCGACAGGTAGTCATTGCCCGTGCGGCTGCTTTTCGCCATCCAGGCCGAGCCGACGCGGATCGGTGTGCCCCGGGGCGAGCTGACCTCGATACGGTAATCGGGGTGGGTTTCCTCGGATTTGTAGCTGTTCTCGATCAGCATGAACTCCAGATCGAACATCATGTTGGCGATGTAGCCGGTGAAGGCGTTGTCGGCGTCCATGGCGGTGAGCTCCCCCGAGATCGAGCCGGATTTCATCAGGCCGTTCGAGACCTGAGGGATGATCTCGAATTCGCCGCTTTGGGCCGCGCGCGCCTCTTTCGTCTGCACCGCGTTGACCCGGAAGGGGCCCAAGCCGACATCGATCTGCATCGAGATGTAGGGGTTGCCGCTGGTGTTGCCGGTCTCGTTCCAGGCCGTGCCGATGCGCACCTTGCGGCCTGATTTGTTGACTGCCGTCACGTCAAAATCCGGGCTGCGTTCGGACATCTTGGCCCGCGCCTCCAACTGGATGGCGATGTCAAAGCGCGTCGAGTGGATCATGCCGGTGTACTGAGCGGCTGCGGTCTCGACATTGCGGGTGAGGGTTCCTGCGAACATGGGATGTTTCCTTTTGGATTGGCCGGTGCCTGACGTCCTTGCCAGCGCATCCGGGATTGCTTTTTCGACCCCTCCTGGGATCACAAACCAGAAAGCTCGCTTTCCTTTCTTCCCAACCTTCAGTTCAGCGCTGTCGCCTGAGAGATTGTGCCACCTCCCCGCCGGGTACGACGCCCCTCCCCTGCCCGTCTGCTCTCAGTTGGCTGTCCTGGCTCTTCTCGTCGCCACCCTCCGGTCCAGCGATAAAGAACTCTGCTTCCTCCCCGTTCAACCGCTGCCCGCTCCGGTCGGTCAGCCCGATGGTGCTGCCGTTCGGCTCAAACGTAATCAGGTATTGGCCGAGGCTGTCCTTGTGCACGCGGTAGCCGGTGTTGGCCCAATGCACGGTCCGACCGGCATCGATGGCGGCTTTGATCTCTTCGAGTGTCATGATCGTCCCCTCGCCTATTCTGCTGCCACTGAAGTTACGTCCCGCGTGGCGTCTGGTCCGGTTCCAACAATCCGGGAGAGGATGCCCAATGTGTCGATCCCATCCCCATGCGGCAGGAACACCCGCAACTGGAAGGCGATGATCTCCGTGAAACACCCCATGGCCTTGAGACCTTCAATCATGCCCCGATCCGCACCGCCCAGCTCGAGACGCATCTCGCCTGCGACCCGGCGACGGGTCAGGGTGAGACCCTGGCCCAGATCGACCGGCGCCGTGGTGCCGAGCGCAGCGGTCAACATCTCCTGCGGTGTTTGCGGGTTTGAGACGAGGAAGCGGGCGCGCAGCGCGGCCGCCCCTTCTTCGCTCAGCGTGCGCCCGATCATCGCTGTCGCCCCGTCCGGCGTGACCCTGTAGATGCGTTCATTGGTGGTCGGGATGTCCTTCCAGATCGGCAACAGCAGTCCTGTCAACAGGTAGAGCTTGGTCGTGGTGGTCTTGGGCAGGGATGCGGCCTCGGCATCCCAAAGTCCTGCAAACTCGGGCCTTCCGATGTCTTCCCAGGCCGAGGACTCGAAGCGCGTCTCTTCGAGGTAGCTGGAGCCATTGGGCCGCACCGCCTTGCGCATGAGCGTGACGATATCCTCGTCATACATCTGCATGGGCCGCGCCGAGATGAGCGCCGCGCGGCCAGACGCTCGGTTGACCATCGGCAGCTTGTCGGGATTGCGCGACATGGCCTCTTCGGCCCCAAGGACGTGGACCGGGTCGGTCACCTCCAGCCCGATGATCCGCGTCACGGCGCCGGATTTCGGGCAGGTCCAGAGATCCTCTGTGGAGACCTGTTCGATCTTTTCGCCGCGCAGGGTTTCCACGCCGAGATCGAGCGTGCCCGCCGCGCGCGCACGTTCCGTCTGATCAGCAATCCGGCGCATGAACTCGGCAAAGAGTGCGTTCTGCATGTGGATGGGCAGGGCAAGCACCCGGTTGAGAAACCGCTGGATCGGGGGAAGCTCCTCAAGGATCACCCCATCCTTGTCGATCAGCCGCAGGGCCGTCCAGTCGGTGAAGCTCTCGTAGCTCATCGCCTCAGCGCGCCCGGCGGCAAGATCGGCGAAATACCCACGCAGAGCCGCCCGTGCGATCGGGCTTTCGAGATTGTCCTCCTCGCGGAACATGCCTTGCGAGCCGGTCTCGCGCTGACCCTTGGTCAAGGCCCCTAGCTGGTCGAGGCGCTTGGCTATAGTCGAGGTGAAACGCTTTTCGCCATGCACATCTGAGGTGCAGACTCGGAAGAAGGGCGCGCTTACCTGGGCCGAGCGATGCGTACGGCCCAGCCCCTGGATGGCCGCATCGGCGCGCCAGCCGGGCTCCAGCAGGTAGTGCCGCCGCCGTTTCTGGTTCTTCGCCGTTTGCGCCGCGTGATAGGACCGGCCCGTACCGCCCGCGTCGGAGAAGATCAGGATATCCTTTTCGCCGTCCATGAAGGCTTGGGTCTCGGACGAATTGCTGCTGGCGCTGCGCTTCTCGATGAAGAGATGGCCATCCTCGGCCTTGAGTGGCCGGATGAACCGCCCCGTGACTTCTGCCACGGCCTCATCGCCAAATGCCCAGAGGATCTGATCGAGCGCCGAGGGGATCGGCGCCAGCGTCATCAATTCCATCATGGCCGCGTCACGCAAAGCGAGCGCCTCGCGCGAGACAACGAGCGCCCCGGTCTCATCCCGCAAGGTTTCCGCCACCATATTGCCGTCGATCTCCACGAGCTTTTGCGCATGGATCGGGAAGGCCTGTTCGAGGTAGCCCAGAACATAGTCGCGCGGCGTCAAGGCACCCTCGACGAGTTCATCCTCCGGGTCCATCGCCTCAAGCCGACGCTTCAGCAGGCTCTCGCCTGTCGAGACAACCTGGATGACGCAAGCATTGCCTGCCGCCAGGTCGTCCTTGATCGCACGGATGATGGTCGGGGCTTTCATGCCCATCAGGAGATGGTTGAAGAAGCGCTGCTTCGTGCTCTCGAAGCGGGACTTGGCCGAGGCGCGTGCGGCCGACGCATTAGTTTCCCCCGAGGCGTCGTTGACGCCGGTCGCAGTCAGCGCCGCTTCGAGATTGTGGTGGATCATCCGAAAAGCACCTGCATAGGCGTCGTAGATCTCGATCTGAGCCGGGGTCAGCGCGTGTTCGAGCACATCATATTCCACGCCATCGAAGCTGAGAGCACGGGCCGTGTAGAGACCGAGCGTCTTGAGATCGCGCGCGACCACCTCCATGGCGGCGACACCGCCTGCCTCCATCGCCGAGACGAAACCTTCGCGGCTCGGGAAGGGATATTCGGGGCCCTGCCCCCAGAGCCCCAGTCGTGCGGCATAGGCGAGGTTGTGGACGCTCGTCGCTCCCGTGGCCGAGATGTAGAAGACGCGAGCGCGGGGTGCTGCCAGTTGCAGCCGCAGGCCCGCAAGGCCCTGTTGGGAGGGTTTGACCCCCCTGCCCTGCTCGGATCCTGCCGCGTTCTGCATCGCATGGGCCTCATCGAAGGCCAGCACACCGTCGAAGTCTTCGCCCATCCACTCAAAGATCTGGCTCAGTCGCGTGGTGCCGCATTTGCCCGCGGACCGCAGCGTGGCGTAGGTCACGAACAGGATACCGTCACCCATAGGGACGGGCTGGTCCGGTTTCCATTTGGAGAGCGGCTGGATGTCGGCGGGCGAGCCGCCGAGATCGGTCCAGTCGCGGATGGCGTCCTCGATGAGCGTGGCGGATTTGGAGACCCAAATCGCCTTCCTGCGCCCGGAAAGCCAGTTCACGAGAATGAGCCCCGCGCATTCGCGGCCCTTGCCGCAACCGGTGCCGTCGCCGAGAAAGTACCCAAGGCGATAGGCCCGTGCGTCTGGGTCATCATCGGCGCGCGTCAGCTTGGTCTGGTCGTCATCGATGGTAAACCGACCGGGCAGATCGCGCCCATGGGCATCATGCGCCATGATGATGGTCTCGAGCTGCGCCTCGGAGAGATCTCCCTCCTCGATCAACCGTGTGGGCAGGCGCAAGTCATCACTGCCCGTGTTTGAGGGCATGGGCGGGGCAACCGAGGCCATGGCGATGCTCTCGACCAGCGGCGTGGGATGTTCCTGCGCACCCGCGATCTCGATCCGCTGCGGGCGGTAGCGCGCATAAATGTCCGAGATAGGCTTGTTGTCGCGCGGGGTCTCAAGGCTCGTGAAGCTGAGCGGGCGGACGGCCTTGGCCCGAGGTTTGGAGGCGGCGACAGGCGCAGCGGCGGTCTTGCGCGGAGCAGAGGATGGAACGGTCGGCCGAGCATGAGGGGTCGCTTCAGCCCGTTGGGCGGGACGCATCTCGGGCCGGGTTGCGGCCACGGCGTCGACAAAAGGAAGGGCTTCATCCAGATCCCGCACAGGGACGCGGATCATTTCGCCGTCCTCCTGCACCTTGTCGAAGACCATCAGCTGGGTTTCGACAGAGGTGCCGAGCTTGCGGTAGACCTGCCCCGGCATCGTCAACGCCAGTCGCGGCGTCAGGAGACCACAGGCGCGGGACCAATGCGCAGCATCGCGTTCGGGCGTGAATCCCGGCGGCATGATAGCCACCAGCCGCCCGCCGGGTGCCAGGCGCTTGGCAGCCGCGATGAGATGTTTGGCGGCAATGTGCTTGTCTCGCGAGCGATCGACCGAGGAGGCGAAAGGCGGGTTCATCACCACGACGTCGGGTAGAACCGGGGTCTGCAGCAGATCATCGATATGCTCACCGTCATGGCCCGTCACATCGCCGCCAAAGACCGCGCGCAAAAGGCTCTGGCGAAAGGGGTCGATCTCGTTGAGCAGAAGTGTGGCACCAGCCCGGGTAGCGAAAGCAGCCAGGGCACCGGTGCCAGCCGAGGGCTCCAGCACGGTCTCGCCCTTGCGAATGGATGCCGCCCGCACGGCCATTGCCGCGAAAGGCAACGGCGTGGAAAACTGCTGCAGCCGGATCTGCTGCTCGGAGCGACGGGTTTCCGTGAGGAGCCGTGAGGCAAGCAGCTTTGCGGTGGCGATGTCACCTGCTGCACCGTCTCCACGCAGCAGCACCTGGATGGCCGCGGCCTGCATCAGGTCGTAGGCCATGCGCCAGTCCCAGGCACTGCCAGCATCGCTGCCATGAAACGTCTCGCGCATGATGCGCGCGAGCGCTGAGCTGCGCAGGGGTTGTTGGTCGATCTCCGCGCCAATTTGCGGCAGCGCAGAGGTGAGATCAGCGTCGGAGATTGAGAGAGCCGGGTTTGCCAGTTTGGGCTTGGACATGGGGGTTTCCTTTGGATCAGGGTCTGAGTTCCAAAGACAAAAAGCCCTCTTTCGCTTTTCGGGATGATGAGCTCAGACCAAGAGGCATCCAATCTACGGCCGGCCAATCAAACGGTTTTTCGGAGTTGGATTAGAAAACTGAAAAACCCGCCGCAATGCGACGGGCTTTTGCTTTCTTTGTGCAATGAGGGGAGGCATAGTGCCCGCAATCTCAAAGCTCACGCTCTATATGGCACCGAAAGTCTTTACTGTCAATGTATCCACCGTTCACGGCTGATGAAGAACACCACCTTCCGAACGTCCTATCCGCACCTAGGTTTGCGACCTATCTGCGCGAAACCGGCAATGATAGGACGCGAGCTCTCCACCTATACCACTGGAATCTTCAAGTATCAGCCGCGTTCATGGTTCCACTCCATGTTTTGGAAGTTGCGCTGCGAAACGCGATCGTGGAAGCAATCGAAGCTGTCCATGGAGGAACATGGCCTTGGACACAAGGCTTCATCCGTTCGTTACCGAACCCGCGCGGTCCGGCATACAGCCCCAAACGAGACCTCGAAGGTTGCGCAGCACAGCAACCCACTGCCGGAAAGGTCGTCGCCGAACTGAAGTTCGTGTTTTGGGAGAAGATGCTGACAAACAGGCACCAAGGCAGACTGTGGGACGATCATTTCTGCGCAGTGTTTCCGGACGCGCCTCGTGGTGTCGCTGCCAGCCAGCGCCGATCTGAATTAAGGTCTGACATTGAAGCCGTGAGGAGGCTCCGCAACAGAATCGCACACCATGAGCCTGTTTTTCCGCGCGCCCTTCAGGATGATTTTGATCGGATCATCCGCTGCATAAGATGGCGCAACGAAACGACCAGCAACTGGGTGCTGGAAATCGAGACGGTGCACGCACTACTCGCAGTGCGCCCCTAAGCGTCCCGCCCCGCTAGGAATTCCGCCAGCACAGGACTGGCCGCGCCCTTTGCGGAGCTGAGCAGCTCTGAGCCCGCAAGCGAGGCCTTCGACAGGCGTACGAGCCCACCGGTTTCCTCGATGCGGTAGCAGCGGCGTTTTTGCCGCCCCCGCTTGTAGTACGTCGCGGTAACAATCTGGCAGGTGCTGCCATCGGTGAGCGTCACAGGGGCCGCGAGCCTGATCTTGTCGCCTTCCTCGTAGTCCGGGATCGACGCCCAATCCCGGCAGCGCTGACGCCAGTCCTGGGCGTAGCTGCCTTCGTCTTTCAGGTCGGAGAGGCGCTCGATCAACCCAAGGGGGGCACGCGACTCGTTCGGGCCAGCGCTTTCCTCCATATCCTTGTAGCCCCAGCAGCCGTCATCGTATCGGGTGAGGAAGACAGCCCCGAACGTGATCGAGCCATCCGCATCGGTCAAATAGGTCGTGTCCTCGACCGGCGAGCCATCGATACTTGTGACCTTTGCCGCCGCGTACCAAGTCGAACCCACCTTGCAGGCTTTGACCAGTTCCGTCTTGCGCCTGTCGCTCTCGAAGGTGCAGAGCCGGGCAATCTCCGCTTTCTCATCCGCGTAGGTCTGGACGCGGCGATCGGTATAGAAGAGCCAACCCATCACGCCGCCCTCCGGTCATCGATTTCCATCAGCGCATCGAGCGGCACGCGGTAGGGCTGCATGGCGTCGAAATCCTCGCAAT
>NZ_JBRBWD010000011.1:0-29845 GCF_052825245.1 Sagittula sp. | reverse complement strand
GCTACTCCGCCGCCAGGGCCACCACGCGCCGCCCCTCGGAGGACGCCAGCGGGAACACCTTCGCCGGGTTCAGCAGCCACTTCGGGTCGAAGACGTCCTTCACCGCCATCTGCGCCTCGAGGTCTTCGGGCGCGTACTGGTGGGTCATCAGGTCGCGCTTCTCGATGCCCACGCCGTGCTCTCCGGTCAGGCAGCCGCCGACCTCGACGCAGAGCTTCAGGATCTCCGCCCCGAACCGCTCGCAGAGCTCCAGTTGCCCGGGCTCGTTCGCGTTGAACAGGATCAGCGGGTGCATGTTTCCGTCGCCCGCGTGAAAGACGTTGGCGACCTCCAGCCCGAACTCCGCCGACATCTCGCCGATGCGCTTCAGCACGAAGGGCAGCTCCGTCACCGGGATCGTCCCGTCGAGGCACATGTAGTCGTTGATGTTGCCCATGGCGCCGAAGGCCGACTTGCGGCCCAGCCAGATGCGGGCGGCCTCGTCGGCGGACTTCGCCTCGCGCAGCTCCACCGGGTCGTGGCGCTGTGCGATCTCCTTGATCTTGGCAAGCTGCTCGGCGATCTCCGTCTCCGAGCCTTCGACCTCCACGATCAGCAGCGCCTCGCAGTCGGGGTAGCCCGCCTTGGCGAAATCCTCCGTCGCGCGGATGCAGGGCGCGTCCATGAACTCGATCGCCACCGGCAGCACGCCTGCCTTGATGATGTCGCTGACGCAGGCGCCCGCCACCTCGTTCGAGGCATAGCCGATCAGCACCGGGCGCGCGCCCTCCGGCTTGCGCAGGATGCGCAGTGTGGCTTCCGTCACCACGCCAAGCTGCCCTTCGGACCCGCAGACCACGCCCAGCAGGTCCAGTCCGCCGGCATCCAGGTACGCGCCCCCCAGCTCCACCACCGTGCCGTCCATCAGCACCATGGTCACGCCCATCAGGTTGTTGGTCGTCACGCCGTACTTCAGGCAATGCGCCCCGCCGGAGTTCATCGCGATGTTCCCGGCGATGGCGCAGGCCAGCTGCGAGGACGGGTCGGGCGCGTAGAAGAAATCCTCCTCCTCCACCGCGCCGGTGACGCTCAGGTTGGTGCGGCCGGTCTGCACCCGGATGAAGCGGTTCTCGTAATCCGTCTCAAGCACCGCGTTCATCCGCGACACCCCGAGGATCACCGAATCCGCCGTTGGCAGCGCCCCGCCCGCCAGCGAGGTGCCGGAGCCGCGCGGCACCACCGGCACGCCCTCCTCGTGGCAGACCTTGAGCACGGCCGCGACCTCCTCGGTCGAGGACGGCAGCACCACCGCCAGCGGCGGGCAGCGGTACGCGGTCAGCGCGTCGCACTCGTAGGCGCGCACCTCGGAAGGTTCGGAGATCACGCCGCGCGGCGACACCGCGGCAAGCCGCTCCACGATGCGCGACTTGCGGGCAAGGATCGCACCGTCCGGTTCCGGCATCTGCATGGGTGGCACCTCCCTCGGGTCTGCAGCCTGTCCCGGCGCGCAGGTGGCGACCAAGAACGCGGCAATTGGTCAAGTCATATAACCAAAAACCCCTGCAGGCGAGTCAAATTCGCGCGCCCGGCTTGCACTTTCCGGGCCATCGGAGTCAGGTGCCGAAAACGGAGCATGCCGATGGCCTGGGTCAAGATCATACACATCCTGTGCGTCATGGGCTGGATGACGTCCATCTTCGCGGTGCCGCGCGCGCTGATCTACTGGAAGCGCGAACACGCCCGGCTGGGAGAGAACGGCCCGCTGGGCGACCTGACCTTCCGGCTCTACCGCTTTTCCTTCGGGCTGGGGGTGATCGCCATCGTCACCGGCGTCTGGTACGGCACCTGGCTCGGCTGGCCCGCATGGCTGCACCTGAAGGCCACGCTGGTGGCGCTGCTGGCGGTGCATTACCTGTGGACCGGCAGGCTGGTGCGCCGCGCGCAGAAGGGCGAGTTCCGCGAAAGCGACATGTTCCTGCGCATCTTCAACGAGGTCTCCGTCATCGGCACCATCGCGATCCTCTGGGTCGTGGTCGTGCAGCCGTTCTGAGATGGACTGGCAGGCGGTCATCGCCGGCTTTGCCATGATCGACGTGGTGGCGGTCGGCTTCCTGCTGGCGGCATGGGTCGCGGCGACGCTGGTGATCGAGCATCCGCCGGCGTGGCGCCCCTCCGTCTCGGCCCTGATGGCGCGTTACCGGCGGGAATGGATGGAGGCCTTCGTCACCCGCAACCCGCGCATCTTCGACAGCCAGATCGTCGCGAGCCTGAGGCAGGGCACCTCGTTCTTCGCCTCCGCCTCGATGATCGCCATCGGCGGCGGCTTTGCCCTGCTGGGCAATGCCGAGCGGCTGCAGGGCGTGGCGCAGGATCTGACCCCCTCCACCGACCCGGTGGTGGTGCTGGAGATCAAGCTGATCCTGATGCTCCTCTTCGCCTCCAACGCCTTCCTGAAGTTCGTCTGGTCGCACCGTCTGTTCGGCTACACCTCTGTCCTGATGGCGGCGGTGCCGAACGATCCCGAGGACCCGGCGACGCTGCCCCGCGCCCGCAAGGCGGCGGAGATCAACATCGCGGGCGCCCGCAGCTACAACCGCGGCCTGCGCTCCGTCTATTTCGGGATCGGCGCCTCGGCCTGGCTGATCGGGGCATGGGCGCTGATCGCGGCGACCCTCGTGACCTCTGCCGTGATCCTGCGGCGGGAGTTCTGGTCGCATTCCCGTGCGGTGCTTCTGGACCCGTCGGACATCACCGGGGGCTGAGGCGCGGGTTCAGGCCGCGGGGGGCGGAGGAGACCTCCGCCCTGCGTCCTGTTGCGCTTCTGGCCGGTGATCCGCGTCGTCCCGGCGGCGGAGGGGGCGCTGCCCCCGCCCCTGCGGGGCCCCCCGAGGTATTTGTGGCCAAGATGAAGGGGGGCCGGCTGAAGCGTTGAGGGCAGTGGTGTCAGCTGCGGCCTTCGCGCAGCCAGGCGCCGACGATCATCGCGGCGGCGAGGATCAGCACCAGCCAGGGCGGCATCAGCGGTGTCTGGCGGATGTCCAGCGTCTCGAACGCGTCGCGCGGGGTCAGGCCGATCCAGCCGCGCCCGGCGGCGGGGCGGCCCTGCCGCACGTTGCGCACGGAGGGCACGCCCTCCTCGAGCCGGAGGATACCGCCGCGCAGCGAGTCGATGGCCGGTTCCAGCGCGGCGCCGCTGGCGATGGTCTGGATGAATTCGCGCGGGGCGGCGGGGCCGAGGCCCACGACCGCTTCCAGATCGTCCTCCTTGAGGCGGTAGAGGCCTATTTCCGGGCCGTCGTAGATGCCTTCGAAGCGGCCGGGGCTGACCTCTTCGAGCGGGACGGTCACGGTTTCGCCGTCCGGACCGGTGACTTCCACGTCGCCCACGTCGTCGGTCAGCGAGCGGCGGATGATGCGCATGGTCTGGCCTGTGGGTTCGGCCCAGAGCGCCTCTTCCTCCAGTTCCGGTTCCTTCATCATCCAGTGGGCCAGCCTGCGCAGCAGTTCGAGCTGCGGGCCGCCGCCCTCGTAGCCGCGGTTCCAGAGCCAGGCGTGATCGGAGGCAAGCAGCGCCACCCGGCCTTCGCCGACGCGATCGAGCACGAGGAGCGGGCGGTCGTCGACGCCCTGCATCACCACCTCGCCGGAGACGGGTTCGACCTCCACCTGCCGCAGCCAGCGGCCCCAGGTGTCCGCCCCGGTCAGGCCCGCCGTGACGGGGTGGCGCTGGCCCAGTTCGGTCACTGCCGGGCGGTAGCCCTGTTCGATGACCCGCGCCGTGGGTTCGGCGGGCAGGATGTCGGCCAGGGGCGAGCGGTAGATCGAATCCGCCGAGGCAAAGTCCGGCCCGGCGGCGATCAGCACCGCGCCGCCCTTCTCGACGTAGTTGCGCACGTTGTCGAGGTAGATGGCGGGCAGGATGCCGCGCCGCTTGTAGCGGTCGAAGATGATGAGGTCGAAGTCGTCGATCTTCTCGAGGAACAGCTCGCGCGTGGGGAAGGCGATCAGCGAAAGCTCCGACACCGGCACGCCGTCCTGTTTTTCCGGCGGCCGCAGGATGGTGAAGTGCACCAGGTCGACGGAGCTGTCGGATTTCAGCAGGTTGCGCCAGGTCCGGCCCCCGGCGTGGGGTTCGCCCGACACCAGCAGCACGCGCAGCCGGTCGCGGACGCCGTTGATCTGCACCAGCGCGCGGTTGTTGCGGTCGGTCAGCTCGCCCTCTGCCTCGGGCACGATGAACTCGATCACGTTCAGGCCGCCGTGGGGAAGGGTGATCGGAAGCGCATGGTCCTCGCCGATGGCGACGCGGAAGGTCTGCGGTTCCGACCCGTCGATGGAGATCTGCAGGTCGGTCATGGCCTCGTCAGGGGCCGCGCCCTCGTCCTCGATCCGGAGCGTCAGCTCGACCTCCTCGCCGAGGATGGCGAAGGCCGGGGCGTTTTTCACGATCAGGCGGCGGTCCCAGTCGTCCTCCTGCCCGGTGAGCAGCAGGTGCATCGGCGCGGGCAGGTCGGGCAGGCGTTCGAGGTCGTGCAGGCGCCCGTCGGACAGCAGGACCACACCGGCGACGCGGCCGCGTGGCTCTTCTGCCAGGGCCTGCGACAGCGCGGTCATCAGCTGGCTGCCTGCGTCGCCCTCTCCGTCGGGGACGGGGATGCGCCGGACCTCGGTGTTGGGGCGGGCGAGAAGCTGCGCCTCCATCGTGTCGGCGGCATCGGAGGTCACGCCGGCACGCTCCGCCAGCCGTTGCGAGGCGGTTTCGTCCACCAGCATCAGCACGATGTCCGACAGCGGCGCGCGGTCCTCCATCTGCCACGAGGGCTGCGCCAGCGCGGCCACCAGCACCAGACCGGCAAGGAAGCGCAGCGGCCAGCCCTTCAGCCCGCGCCAGAGCGCCAGCACCACGCCCGCGAAGGCCAGCGCCGCCAGCGCGTAGATCACCACCCACGGCAGCAGCGGGTCGAAGACGATTTGTCCTGCGTTCATTGGCCCAGCCTGTCCAGCAACGCAGGCACATGGACCTGGTCGCTTTTGTAATTGCCTGTCAGCACATGCATCACGAGGTTCACTCCGAACCGGTAGGCGATCTCGCGCTGGCGTTCGCCGGTAAAGCCGCGGCCGATGGGCACCAGCGGCATGCCGGTCTCATCCATCGCCCAGGCCGACGCCCAGTCGTTGCCGCCGATCACCACCGGGGTCACGTTGTCGTTGAGGTCGCGGAACGGCATCCCCTCGATCAGCGCCGCGTCGGGCGGGGCCGCCTCGACCCAGATGCCGCGGCCCTGGTATCGGCCGGGAAAGTCGTTCAGCAGGTAGAAGGTGCGGGTCAGCACGTGGTCCTGCGGGATCGGCTCAAGCGGCGGCACATCGAGCGGCGCCGCCAGTTCCTGCAGCTTGCGCCCCTCCGGCGTGCCTGCGCCGAAGCCCGCCACATCGGCGTCGCGCGTGTCGAACAGGATCATCCCGCCGGACCGCAGGTAGGTGTTGAGCTTGGCATAGGCCTCGGCCGAGGGGGTCGGCTGACCGGGGGTGATCGGCCAGTAGAGCAGCGGGTAAAACGCCAGCTCGTCGGTTTCGAGGTTCACGCCGATGGGCTCCGCCGGTTCCACCGACGTGCGGAAATACAGGGTGTCCGACAGCCCGCGCAGCCCCGCATGGGCCACCTCGTCCAGCCGGTCGTCTCCGGTCAGGACATGGGCCAGCACCACTTCGGACGTGGCGGCGATGGCTTGCGCGTCGTCCTCCGACTGGGCCTGTTCCACCACCTCCTGCGCGTGGCCGGGCAGGGGCATTCCACCCATCATCGCCAGAACGAGGCCCGCCGCCACGGCACCGCGCAGCCGTCCTGACAGCGCGAGCGAGGCGACCACGTCCACCAGCAGCATCAGGATCGAGGCGGCCAGCAGCCAGCCCGCCAGCGGCGTTTCCTGCGGGCGGTTCAGCCCCTCGACGGTGACGCCGTCCGGCCATGCGACCGGCAGCAGCTCCGTCTCGGCGGTGACGACGTTCCGGGCCAGGGCGCGGTCCTCCCCTTCGTACAGGCCCGGGCGCAGGTCCGGCCCGAGGGCCGCGGTCAGCAGCGCCGGTCCGTCCACGCCGGGCAGGGTGCCTGCCTCCTGCGGGACGCCGAACGCGTCAAGCACAAGCGCAGGTTGCCAGATCGTGCCTTCCAGATCGTTAACATCTGGTTGAACCATGGCGGAGGAGACCGCCAGCCGTTCCAGCATCTGCACGAAGAGGCCCGACAGCGGCAGCGTCGACCACTCGGCGTTGGCCGTGACGTGGAACAGGATCACCTGCCCCTGGCCGATGGACTGCCGCGTCACCAGCGGCGTGCCGTCGGCAAGCTGGGCGATCACGCGGTCGGCCAGCGTCGGGTCCGGCTGCGCCATCACCTGGCTCTCGATGGTCACGTCGTCGGGGATCTCGAGCCCGAAGAACGGGCTGTCCTCGGTGAAGGGGGCGAGCGTCTTGGGCTCCCCCCAGCTCATGGCGCCGCCGACGCTCCGGCCCCCGGCGCGCAGGCGCACCGGCATCAGCGGGTCCTCGGTGTCGCGCGACACGTCCGACGCCGCCATGCGCGGCCCGGCAAAGCGCAACAGCGTGCCGCCGCTGTCGACCCAGTCCAGCACGTCCGCCGCCTCCTTGCCCGTCAGCCGGGCAATATCGGCCAGGACGATCACGTCCGGGTTCGCGGGCAGCACGGTGCCGAGGTCGGTCTCGAGCAGGTCCGCCGTCGGTTCCAGCGCCTTGCGCAGGTAGTGCAGCGGGTCGAGCAGTTGCAGCCCCTCGCGGTCCTCGCGGGCGGAAATCAGCGCCACCTCGCGCCGCCGCAGGCTGTCGTCGGGCAGCGTGACGGCCCCGGCGCTGTCGGCACCCGCCACCTCGAACCGTTCGATCCGGGCGCGCAGTTCGGAGGGCAGGGACAGCTCCGTCTCTGCCGCGAGCGCGCCGCTTTCGAAGGTGACGGGCTGGCGCATCAGCACCGCGGGGTTGCCCGCCGGGTCCTTGCCGTGGCCTTCCAGCACGACCTCCACCTCCGGTCCCTCGCGCAGGCGGCGGAGGGTGAAGGCGAGGTTGCCGTCTTCCAGCGTCGCCGGTTCCAGAGCCAGCAGGTTGCGCGGCGCCTCGAAGACGGTCAGCGCGCCGTGGGTTTCCAGCGCGTCGGCCAGCGCCTCGCGGCCCTCCCGCTCCAGCCCGTCGGACATCCAGTAGGTGTCGAAGGCGCCGTCCGGCAGCATCTCTGCCGCCTCGGCCATGCGCGCGGCGTCGGGTTCCCACGGTTCCGGCAGGATGCCCGACAGGCGGCTGCGCAGCACGTCCGCCGACAGGAACTGCGGCGCTTCGGGCGCGGTCAGGCGCATCACGGCGACGGTGCGCCCGTCGCGCCCCGCCTCGGCCAGCAGGCCCTCCAGCGCGATCGTCCGCGACCGCCAGTCGGAGGCCGAGGCCCAGCTTGCGTCCATCACCACCAGAAGCGGCCCGTTGCCCGCCGCCTCTGTCTCGTCCCGCGGGTTCAGCACCGGCCCGGCCAGGCCCACGATCACCGCGGCAACCGCGAGCATCCTGAGCAGCAGCAGCCACCACGGCGTCCGGTCGGTGACCTGCTCCTCGTCCTTCAGGCCCAAGAGCAGGACCACGGCGGGAAACATCCGCCGGATCGGCGCGGGCGGGACGGCGCGCAGGATGACCCAGAGGATCGGCAGCGCGAGCAGCCCGAGCAGCAGCCAGGGCGCGGTAAAGCCCAGTCCGAACAATGTCATCCCTGGCTCCCGTCCAGCGCACGATAGACCCACAGGAGGGCCGATTGCGCCGTGTTGTTGGTGTGATGGGTGAAATGCTGCCAGCCGGTCAGGCGGCACAGATGATCCAGCCGCGCCTTACGCTCGGCCAGCCGTTCGAGGTAACGCTCCTTCAGCTCACCGGCCTTCAGCGTCTCGTAGCGCAGCGTCCGGTTCACCGATTCGAAGATCGTCCGGCCGTTGAACGGGAACGCCTCTTCCGACGGGTCGAGCACCTGCAGAAGCACGCCGCGCACACCGCGGTCCGCCGCCTTGGTCAGCGCGGCCTCCACCGGCGCCACGTCGCCGAGGAAATCCGACACGAACAGCGCCTTGGCGTTGGGCAGCATCCCGCGCGATTCGGGTTCGGCATAGTCGTCCTCCCCCTCGTCGCTGAAATATTCCGCCAGCCGCAGCGTCTGCGCGTCGCCCCGGCGCGGCGGCAGGTCCCAGCCGGTCAGGCCGACACGCTCGCCGCCCCGGATCAGCAGCACGGCTGCAGCCAGCGCCACCAGCCGCGCGCGATCCGCCTTGGTCGGCAGGTCCTTGTGCGAGGAAAACCGCAGCGATGCGCCGGGATCGACCCACATCTGCACCGACTGGGCGATCTGCCACTCGCGCTCCCGCACGAACTGCTCGTCGCCGCGGGCGGAGCGCCGCCAGTCGATCTGCCGGAACGAATCCCCCGCGCGCAGCGGGCGGTACTGCCAGAAGTCGTCGCCCAGCCCCGCACGCCGCCGGCCGTGATCGCCCAGAAGGACGGTCCCGGCCAGATGCTCCGCGCGGGCAAGAAGGGCCGGGAACCGGCTCGCCTCGATCTGTGCGCGGGTGCGAAGGTGGGCGACCGAACTCACGCGGCGGCCTCACGCGGGGTCATCGCCCCGGCCACCTCGTCGATCAGCCTGCCAAGATCCTCGCCGCGCGCCCGGGCCGAGAAGGTCAGCGCCATGCGGTGCACCAGCACGGGTTTCGCCATGTCCAGCACGTCCTCCGGCGAGGGCGCCAGACGGCCCTGCAACAGCGCGCGGGCGCGCACCGTCAGCATCAGCGCCTGCGCGGCCCGCGGGCCGGGCCCCCATGCCACGATCTCCTTCACCCGCTCAGGGGCGGACTCGTCGTCGGGGCGGAAGGCGCGGACGAGGTCGAGGATCATCTCGACCACCGCGTCGCCCACAGGCATCCGGCGCAGGAGGTGCTGCGCCGTGATCAGCTCCTCGGCGCTGAACACCTGGTGCGACTGCGCCTCCTCGGTGCCGGTGGTCGCCAGCAGGATGTCCTTCTCCGTCTTGCGGTCGGGATAGGCCACGTCGATCTGCACGAGGAAACGGTCAAGCTGCGCCTCGGGCAGCGGATAGGTCCCTTCCTGTTCGATCGGGTTCTGCGTGGCGAGCACGTGGAACGGAGCCTCCAGCCCGCGCGTTTCCCCCGCAACGGTCACCTGCTTTTCCTGCATCGCCTGCAGCAGGGCCGACTGGGTACGGGGAGAAGCGCGGTTGATCTCGTCCGCCATCAGAAGCTGGCAGAAGATCGGGCCTTCGATGAACTTGAAGGTGCGGGTGCCGTCGGCGCCTGTCTCCAGCACCTCCGAACCCAGAATGTCGGCGGGCATCAGGTCCGGCGTGAACTGCACGCGGTTGCCCTTCAGGCCCATGACGGTCGACAGCGTCTCCACCAGACGCGTCTTGCCGAGGCCGGGGAGGCCGATCAGCAGCGCGTGTCCGCCGCAAAGCATCGCCGACAGGGTGAGGTCGACGACCCGCTCCTGCCCGATGAACCGTGCGGTGATGGATCTCTTGGCCTCGGCCAGTTTCTCTTCCAGCGCCTCGATGTCGGCAACCAGATCTTCGGCCTCTGCCATGGCGTCTCTCCGTTCAGGGACTATACTCTTGGTCAGAATGTATCCTCTGGCAGCTTAATGGCAAAAGCAATGAGCACACAAAATCTCGTGACTCCCTCCGCCGATGGCATCGCCGCCTCCGCCCGTGCCGCAAAAAAGGGCAAGGGTCTGCCGCCGGTCCACAAGTGGAATCCGCCGTTCTGCGGCGATCTCGACATGCGCATCGCGCGGGACGGGACGTGGTTCTACCTGGGCACGCCCATCGGCCGCTTCGAACTTGTAAGGCTTTTCTCGTCGATCCTGCGCAAGGACGGCGACGACTACTTCCTTGTCACGCCTGTCGAAAAGGTCGGCATCACGGTGGACGACGCGCCCTTCGTGGCGGTGGACTTCACCGCCGAGGGCAGCGGCGAGACGCAGGTCCTCACGTTCCATACACATGTCGGTGACACCGCCGTGGCCGGGCCGGACCACCCGATCCGCGTGACCCGCGACCCGGAAACCGGCGAACCTTCGCCGTATGTCCTCGTGCGTGCGAATCTCGAAGCTCTGATCGACCGAAAAAGTTTCTACCGCCTTGTCGAGATCGGCGCGCATCACGACGAGTGGTTCGGCCTCTGGTCTTCCGGCGAATTCTTCCGGATCATCCCCTCGGACGAACTCCCCGAAGGCTGACACTGCAGATGATCCACCCCAGACTGGCGCCCGTGATCTTCGGGTTCATGCTTTCCGGCCTGATGTCGCTGATCGTGTCCGGCGTGGCGACGCTGCGGGCCGTGGGCCTGCCCGCCGACTTCTTCTTCCTGTGGATGAGCGCCTGGGCCTCGTCCTGGATGATCGCCTTTCCCGCGGTCCTTCTGATCGCGCCGCGCGTGCGCCGCTTCGTGGACCGCAACACCCGGCGCTGAACGCGGGTGCGTCAGTCGCCCAGCTTGGCGTGCACCTCGTCGAGGTCGATCTCGCCCACCGGCATCTTGTTGCCGGGGTTCTCGAAATCGTATTTGAACAGGTCGAAGTCGCGCTTGTAGATCTCGTAGACCAGATGCATCGACAGGTCGTCGAAGTAGTCCTCGACCGGATGCGCCCGCTTCGGCCCGTGTCCCTCGCTCTCGTTGAAGCGGGGGATGTTGTTCAGGTCGATGGTATGCGGCGTGTCGATGTGGTTCAGCACCTCCTGCATCCCGTCGTTGAACGCCTCCGTCCAGAAGATCTTGTTGTAGCGCCCGCCGTTGACGATGAAGGTCGAGACGTGGCCCGACACCGCCGACCAGTGGATGTCCGGCTCCATCGGGCGGCGCCAGCGGATGGTGTCGCGGGCGAACAGCAGGAACCGGCGAAAGCTGCGGATCTGGTCGAAGTCGTCCTTGCCGTCCTCGCCGCCGACCTCGATCCCGTACTTCTGGATCAACAGCGGCACGAGGTTGCCGCGGTAGCGTTTCCCATTGCGCTGGATGCCGCAGATCTTGTCGAAGAACGACGACAGGATGCGGGTGTAGGGGTTGCGCACGCAGGTAAAGGCATAGGACGTGCGCGTCTTCACGTTCGCCTTGATCTTCGGCTGGCTCTCTTCGATGGCCCATTTGTGCATGCCCGATGTGGCATCGTGGATGTCGCCGTCGAAGAATTCGCCGTGATCGGAATAATACATGATCTGGCCGATGGTCGAACAGGCGCACTTCGGCACCACGCGGTACACCACGCTCTCGCTCTCGGTCATCCAGGTGCCTGGAAAGCCCATGCCTCTTGCCTCGGTTCGTCAGTTATTTTGTTCTGTGGGCGGTCGAACCCGCTTCAAAAAATCAAATAAAGCAGGTTTATTCAACGCCCGTTCACATCTATCAACATAAACAATCGGGCAAAACTAGGGCAGACCGTTTACTGAATGGCGAAAATTGCCTTCATCCTTCTGTGCCACAAGGAGCCGGACGCGATCATCCGCCAGGCACAAAGCCTGACCGCGGCGGGCGATTACATGTCGATCCATTTCGACGCCCGCGCCCGCCCCGAGGACTACGCCAAGATCCGCGCCGCGCTGCGTGAAAATCCTAACGTCACCTTCGCCCGCAAGCGGCTGAAGTGCGGCTGGGGGGAATGGTCGCTGGTCGCCGCCACCCTCAACGCGGTCGAGGCGGCTGTCGATGCCTTCCCGCGCGCCACGCATTTCTACATGCTCTCGGGCGACTGCATGGCGATCAAGTCGGCGGAATACACCCACGACTTCCTCGACCGGCACGACAAGGACTTCATCGAGAGCTTCGACTACTTCAACTCCGACTGGATCAAGACCGGCTGGAAGGAAGAGCGGCTGGTCTATCGCCACTGGTTCAACGAGCGCACGCAGAAGAAACGCTTCTACGCGATGTTCAACCTTCAGCAGCGCCTTGGCCTGACCCGCCCGATCCCCGCCGACATCGACGTGATGATCGGTTCGCAATGGTGGTGCCTCAGGCGGCGCACCATCGAATGGATCCTAGACTTCACGAAGAAGCGGCGCGACGTCATGCGGTTCTTCTCGACCACATGGATCCCGGACGAGACGTTCTTCCAGACCCTCGTCCGCCACCTCGTCCCGGAGGCCGAGATCGAGAGCCGCACGCTCACCTTCCTCATGTTCACCGAGTACGGGATGCCCGTGGTCTTCTACAACGACCACTACGACCTGCTGCTCAGCCAGGACTTCCTCTTCGCCCGCAAGATCAGCCCCGAGGCGCTCGAGCTGAAGCGCCGCCTCGGCGTGCTCTTCTCCTCCGAGGGGGTGAAGTTCCAGATCTCGAACGAGGGCCGCTCGCTCTTCAAGTTCCTCTCCGCCAAGGGCCGCATCGGCCGCCGCTTCGCCCCGCGCTTCTGGGAAACCGAAAGCTCGCTGGGGCGCGACCGCGAACTGCTCATCGTCGTCTGCAAGAAGTGGCACGTTGCCAAGCGGCTGGTCGAACGCATCCGCAAGATGACCAACGTGCCCTGCGTCGAGTACCTGTTCAACGAGGAAAGCTGCCCGCTGCCGGACCTCGGCGGCATCCAGTCGACCATGGGCAAGCGCCACCGCCACCGCCGCGCGCTGATGCGGATGCTGTTCGACTATTACGAGACCGACCGCCTCGTGGTCTGCATGGACCCCGCCAACCTCGACCTGCTCGAGGACTTCGGCCGTGACCGCTCCACCACCCGCTTCCTCGAGGTGGAGTGCCAGTTCTCCGACGACTACCTGATCGGCCATGCCATGCGCGTGGGCCTCGCCGGGGCCCGCACCCCGCGCGAGACGATCGAGCGGCTGCTGCCCACCGTGCGCAACGACATGATCCACGAAAGCGACCGCATCCGCGACGCGGGGTTCGAGCATCACAACCACATGCGCGAGATTGACCCGATGGAGGTCAGCGCCCGCGCCGTGGCAGAGTTCCTGACCGTGCCCGAAAGCGTCGCGCAGGACATCGTGCGCCACGACCACCTCTTCGCCGACTGATCGGGCGCAGCAGACAGGCGGCAAAATCCGCTAGCGTCTCACGAAACCCCCTGGTCCTTCCGCGCCATCCACAGCCGGGTCACACCCCACAGCACCACGCCGATCCCCAGCAGGACCGCCGCGATCATGTATTGCGCCGGGTCGCGCCCGGTCCACGGCCCCAGAAGGAAGGCGCAGGTCAGGGCGCCCAGCACCGGCAGCGCGGTCGGCGTGCGGAAATGCTTGTGGTCGACACCGTCGCGCCGCAGCACCAGCACCGCGACGTTGACCACGGTGAAGACGCCCAGCAGCAGGAAGGCGGTGGTGCCGCCCAGCTCCGGCACGGCGCCCACGAACGTCACCAGCCCGGCGGCCAGGACCGAGGTGAACAGGATCGCCGTCACCGGCGTCTGCCGCGACGCATTCACCTTGCCCAGCACGGAGGGCAGGACCCCTTCCTCGCTCATGCCGTAGATCAGGCGGCTGGCCATCAGCAGGTTGATCAGGGCCGAGTTGCCCACCGCGATCATCGTGATCAGCCCGAAGATCCACGGCGGAAAGCCCGGCGCGCCCGCCTCCACCACTTTCAGAAGCGGCGTGTCGCCCTCTGCCAGCTCTTCCACCGGCACGATGGAAATCGCGACGATGGACACCACGAGGTACAGAACCGCGGCAATGGTCAGTCCCGCGAACAGCATCTTGGGGAAGCTGCGCGAGGGATCCTTCGTCTCTTCGGCCATGTTCACCGAATCCTCGAAGCCGACCATGGCGAAGAACGCCAGCGTCGTGCCCGCGATCACCGGCCAGAACACCCCTTCGCTGCTGTCGAACTCGAAGGCCTTCGACACGTCCGCCTCTCCGGCGCCGAATACCCACAGGCCGATGCCCACGATGATCAGAAGGCCGGTCAGTTCGATGCAGGTGAAGACCGCGTTGACCAGGACGCTTTCCCCGACACCGCGCATGTTGATCAGCGCAATCGCCGCGATGAACACCAGCCCCACCAGCGTGACGGCCCAGCCGCCCAGTTCCAGCCCGAACCCGGTCGAGAAGTTCTCGGCAAAGGCGCGCGCGGCGGTGGAGGACGACGTCAGTCCCGACGACATCACCGCGAAGGCCACGAGGAAGGTGACGAAATGGATGCCAAAGGCCTTTTCGGTGTAAAGCGCCGCACCGGCGGCCTTGGGATACTTCGTCACCAGTTCGAGGTAGCTGCAGGCGGTCAGACCCGCCACGACGAAGGCCACGAGGAAGGGCAGCCAGACGATGCCGCCGACCTCCTCGGCGACCTTGCCGGTCAGCGCGTAGATGCCCGTGCCCAGCACGTCGCCCACGATGAACAGAAGCAGCAGTCCCGGCCCGATGGCGCGCTTCAGCTTGCCGTCCGATCCGGCCTCTCCGTTCTCGGGCTGCCCGGATGCGGACTTGCCGTCGCTCTCAGTGAATGCCATGGAGCCACCCTTTTCTGGCTGGTGCCGGAAAACGCCCGGACACAGTGGGGGGTTCCCGTCTGCGCCCGTCCGCACCTTGCACCGGCCCGCTTTTTCCGCCTTCATGGCGGCAAACCGAATACCGCAGGATGACGCACATGGCCTACAGCTACGACGACCAGAACATCTTCGCCAAGATCCTTCGCGGCGAGATCCCGAACCAGACGGTGCTGGAGACCGAGCATTCGCTCGCCTTCCGCGACATCCGCCCGCAGGCGCCGCTGCACATCCTGGTCATTCCGAAGGGCGCCTACGTGACCTTCGACCACTTCGCGCAGGAAGCCTCCGACGCCGAGATCGCCGATTACGTGCGCACCGTCGGCAAGGTCTGCAAGATGGAGGGGGTCGAGGCCGACGGCTGGCGGCTGATCTCCAACGCCGGGGCCAACGCCGTGCAGGAGGTGCCGCACCTGCACGTCCACATCCTCGGCGGCCGCCCGCTGGGCCGGATGCTCGAACCTGCCGCGTAAGTCATGACATGGCGCGGACGGCTCCTTCTGCTGCCGCCCGCGCTGGTCGGTCTGTACCTTCTGGCCGCCGTCGCGGGCGCCCTCTGGCCCAATGACCGGACGGGCGGCGGCGACGGTCCGGTGAACGTCTGGCTGCTGTCCGGGCCGATCCACTACGATTTCCTGCTGCCCGCCGACCCGGCGACCGTTGCCGCCTTCGGTTTTGCCGAGCGCGCGGGCGTGCCGCTTTCCGACCCGCGTGTCGAATGGATCGTTGTCGGCTGGGGCGCGCGCGCCTTCTACACCGCCACCGAAAGCTACGCGGACCTCGGCGCGGCGACCGTCTGGCGCGCCGTCAGCGGCGACGAGGCGGTGCTGCATGTCTCCGTCGCGGGCGCGCTGGGCGACGGCAGCGGCGCCCGCCCCCTGCGCCTCACCGCCGCGGAATACGGCCGCCTGCGCGACGCGATCCTCGCCTCTGCCCCGGCGCCCGATCCGGTGCCGGACGCCGGGTTCGGTCCCTACGACCGGTTCTTCGCCGCCACGGGCCGCTTTCACCTGTTCAGGACCTGCAACGTCTGGGTCGCGGAGGTGCTGGACCGCGCCGGCATCCGCTTCGGGCTCTGGACGCCGACCCCCTTTGCGGTCACGCTGTCCCTCGCCCGTTTTCAGGCGGATTGATCCGGCAACACCCGATGCCATGCGTCAACCACCCGCTGCGGCGCCATATTGCCCCCGCGCCGGGGTTCGGCCATAACGCCCGGAGTCACATGCCATCGACCATGAGGGACCGTCATGACCACGCAAGCCCCCGAAACACGCATCGTTCAGGCCTACCGCATCCCCTGTGACGGCGGCGGCGTCGCGCTGGGTCATCCCCGCGTCTGGTTGCAGATCCCCGAGGACAAGGGCTATGTCGAATGCCCGTACTGCGATGCGAAGCTCGTGCACAAGGACTTCGAAGGCAAGGTCTGAGCGGGCGCCGCACGACATCCGCCATTCGGAGTGACTGATTTGAGCAAGCTGGTTGTTTCCCTGACGACGATTCCGTCGCGCGTGCCCTACCTGTCCGCCACGCTCGACAGCCTGCTGGCCCAGAACACCCGCCCCGACGCGATCGAGATCAACGTCCCCCGGACCTACCGCCGCCCGGAATTCGGCACGCTCGACACCGCGCTGCTGCCAGACGGCCTCGACGTCCACATGATCGGGTCGGACTACGGCCCGGCCACCAAGATCCTGCCGACGGTCGAGCGTTACCGCGACCAGGACGCACTTCTGGTCTACTGCGACGACGACTACTCCTACGATCCGGACTGGCTGACCCGCCTGACGGAAACCGCGGCAAGACACCCCGAGGCGGTCATCGCCGAGCGTTGGCGCTCCTCCCTCAAGTGGGAAGGCGCACAGCGCTGGATGCACCGCCGCAACAGCCTCTCGTACCGCCTGCGCCGGATTGCATCGCTCGGACTGTGGCGGCCGCTGCGCACCGGCGGTTACGTGCCCGACATCGCCGAGGGGGCGGGCGGCGTGCTGATCCGGCCGCATTTCGTCGACGCGGAGGCCTATGACATCCCGGACAAGTTCTGGGCGGTCGACGACATCTGGCTCTCCGGCATCTTCCAGAAGAACGGCCACCCGGTCGTGCCCACCGGCATCTCGCGCCGCGGCCCGGACCAGAGCACCGTGGTCGACGGCAAGCTGATCCGCGAGGTGGACGCCTTGCTGGACCTCGTTCACGACGGCATGGATCGCTGGCAGCTCAACGTCGCCTGCATCGAGCATATGCGCGCGCGCTTCGGCGTCTTCGACAAGGGGCGCATCAGCCGCAACTGAGCCGCCCTCCCGTCCGGCGCACGGTCGCCCGAAAGACAGATCGGAACTGGCAGAACGGCCCGGAACGTGGCACACCCGCCGGAAACGGAGTAACGCGCGGAGAAATGCACCATGGCGGAAACTTTCGGCAAGGGCTGCCATCTGCACCTGATCGACGGATCGGCCTACATCTTCCGCGCCTTCCACGCGCTGCCGCCGCTGACGCGCAAGTCTGACGGGCTGCCCATCGGCGCCGTGTCGGGCTTCTGCAACATGCTGCACCGCTACGTGGAGGACAACCACGGCCCCGACGCGCCGACCCATGTGGCCGTCGTCTTCGACAAGGGCAGCCACACCTTCCGCAACGACCTCTACGAGGACTACAAGGCCAACCGCGAGGCCATGCCGGAGGAACTGCGCCCGCAGATCCCCCTGACCCGCGAGGCGACCGAAGCCTTCAACATCGCCTGCAAGGAAATCGAGGGGTTCGAGGCCGACGACATCATGGCGACGCTGGCCTGCATGGCGCGCAAGGCCGGCGGCCGGGTCACGATCCTGTCCTCGGACAAGGACCTCATGCAGCTTGTCGGCGACGGTGTCGAAATGCTCGACCCGATGAAGAACAGGCGCATCGACCGCGAAGGCGTGATGGAGAAATTCGGCGTCGGGCCGGAACGCGTGGTGGACGTGCAGGCGCTTGCGGGCGATTCCGTCGACAACGTGCCCGGCGCGCCCGGCATCGGCATCAAGACCGCCGCCCTCCTGATCAACGAGTTCGGCTCCCTCGAAGAGCTTCTGGACCGCGCTGAGGAAATCAAGCAGCCCAAGCGCCGCGAGACCCTGATCGAGAAGCGCGCCCAGATCGAGCTGTCGAAGAAGCTCGTGCAGCTCGACTGCGACATGGAGCTGCCCTTCACCCTCGACGACCTCGAGGTGAAGGAACCCGATCCCGACACGCTGCTCGCCTTCCTGACGAAGATGGAGTTCCGCACCCTGACGAAGCGGATCGCCGAGAACGCCGGGGTGGACGCGCCTGCCATCCCGGAACCGGCGCAGCAGGACGCGCCGGAGGCCGCGCCGGACTGGCCCGCCATCGACCCCGCAGCCTACGAATGCGTGCAGGACATGGCCGCGCTCGAACGCTGGATCGCCCGCGCCATGGACCTCGGCACCGTCGCCGTCGACACGGAGACCACCGGCCTGAACGAAATGCTCTGCGACCTCGTCGGCATCTCGCTGGCGGTCGCCCCGGGCGAAGCCTGCTACATCCCGCTCGCCCACCTCGCAGAGGACGGCGGCGAGGGTCTTTTCGCCTCCGACGCCAAGGCCGAGGGCCAGATCCCCATGCAGCAGGCGCTCGACGCGCTCAAGCCGCTGCTCGAAGACGCCTCGGTCATGAAGGTCGGGCAGAACATGAAATACGACGCAAAGATCTTCTCCCGCTACGGGATTGAGATCGCGCCGATCGACGATACCATGCTGATGTCCTACGCGCTGCACGGCGGCGAGCATCCGCACGGCATGGACACGCTGTCCGAACGCTACCTTTCGCACACCCCGATCCCGATCAAGGACCTGCTGGGCACCGGCAAGGGGCAGATCACCTTCGACCGCGTGCCGCTCGACAAGGCCACTGGCTATGCCGCCGAGGATGCGGACATCACCCTGCGCCTCGCGCTGACCTTCAAGCCGCAGCTTCATCGCGCGCGCGTCACCCGTGTCTACGAGACGCTGGAACGTCCGCTGGTGCCCGTCCTCAAGGCCATGGAAATGCAGGGCATCAAGGTGGACCGCGCCACGCTGTCCCGCATGTCCGGCAAGTTCGCGCAGAAGATGGCCGAGCTGGAGGAAGAGATCCACGAACTCGCGGGCGAAAAGTTCAACGTCGGCTCCCCGGCGCAGCTTGGCGACATCCTGTTCGAGAAGATGAGCCTGCCCGGCGGCAAACGCGGAAAGAACGGCAAGTACAGCACCCCCGCGGATGTGCTCGAAGACCTCGCCACGGAACACGACCTGCCGGGCCGCGTGCTCGACTGGCGGCAGTTGTCAAAGCTGAAGTCGACCTACACCGACGCGCTGCAGGAACACATCAACCCCGACACGGGGCGCGTGCATACGTCGTATTCCATTGCGGGCGCGAACACCGGGCGACTGGCGTCAAACGATCCCAACCTGCAGAACATCCCCGTCCGCTCGGAGGAAGGCCGCCGCATCCGCGAGGCCTTCGTCGCGCCGGAGGGGCACACGCTGGTCTCCCTCGACTACAGCCAGATCGAACTGCGCATCCTCGCCCACATGGCCGACATCGACGCGCTGAAGGAGGCCTTCCGCGACGGTCTGGACATTCACGCCATGACGGCGAGCGAGATGTTCAACGTGCCGCTCGACGAGATGACCCCGGACATCCGCCGTCAGGCAAAGGCCATCAACTTCGGCGTGATCTACGGCATCTCGGGCTTCGGCCTCGCCCGCAACCTGCGCATTCCGCGCGGCGAGGCGCAGGGCTTCATCGACCGCTACTTCGAACGCTTCCCCGGCATCAAGCAGTACATGGACGACACGGTGAAGTTCGCCACCGAACACAAGCGGGTCGAGACCCTGTTCGGCCGCGTCATCCACACGCCCGAGATCGGCGCCAAGGGCCCGCGTGCCGGTTTTGCCAAGCGCGCCGCGATCAACGCGCCGATCCAGGGCACTGCCGCCGACATCATCCGCCGCGCCATGGTCCGGATGCCCGACGCCATCGCGAAAATCCCCGCGAAGATGCTTTTGCAGGTTCACGACGAACTGATCTTCGAGGTCGAGGACGGCGCCGCCGACGACCTGATCGGCGCGGCCCGCGAGGTCATGCAGAACGCCTGCGATCCGGTGGTGAAACTCGACGTGCCGCTGGTCGTCGACGCGGGGCAGGGGGCGAACTGGGCAGAGGCACACTGATGGGCGACTTCGACCGCTCTCCGGACGGGCTGGTGTTCACCCCCGCCGTGCAGGAAATGCAGCGCCGCCTGGGCTCGCGCGGGATGTTCGAAACCGCCGAATGGCCCATCGACATCTCCGCCGACCTGGAGGGTTTCATCGCCCGGCAGCGCAGCGTCTTCCTCGCCTCCGCCAGCGCCGACGGCCAGCCCTACGTCCAGCACCGCGGCGGCGCGCCGGGGTTCCTCAGGGTGCTCGACAGCCGCACGCTGGGCATGGCCGACCTGCGCGGCAACCGGCAGTACGTCACCCTCGGCAACCTGTCCGAAAATCCCCGGGTCGAGCTTTTCCTGATCGACTACATGCACCGCCAGCGCGTGAAGATCTGGGGCAAGGCCCGCGTCACCGACGACCCCGCCACCGTCGCCCGCCTCCGCCCCGAAGGCGCCCGCGCCGACCGCGCCCTGCTGATCGAGGTCGAGGCCTGGGACGTGAACTGCCCGCAGCACATCCCCCAGCGGTTCGAGGCAGAGGATGTCGCCGCCAGCATCGCCAAACGCGACGCCCGCATCGCCGAGCTTGAGGCCGAGGTGCAGGCCCTCCGCGCCCGCCTGACCGAGGGCTGACTCAGTCCAGCTGCCCCTTCGGCGCCTGGATCAGCCCGTGCCCGCAGTCCAGAACCGTCTGCCCCGGCACCAGCCCCTGCCGCGTGACCGTGCCGATCAGCTTCGCCGCAAGGCTCTGCGCGGTGACACGCTCGCCCTCGCCGCGCATCTGCTCCACCCAGAGCGCGGCCACGCCCGCCGCATGGGCTGCCGCCATCGAACTGCCGTTCAGCGACCTCAGCCCGCCGCCCAGGCTGGCCGAGATGATGCCCACCCCCGGCGCCACCAGCGCGGGCCCGGCGTTGGAGAAGACCGCGGGCTCCAGCCCCTCAGGCCCCGGCCCGCAGGCGCCCACCGCCAGCACGTGCCGGGCCGCCGCGGGCGCCGCAGGCCCGGTCTCGAAATCCGGAGAGATCACCCGCAGGCTGTCGTTGCCGATGGCCCCCAGCAGCAGCGGGCCCTTGGCGGCGCATATCATCTGCATCACCAGTTCGAAGATCCGCAGGTTGCCGCGATAGGCGTTCACCGCCGCGGTGTTTGCCTGCACCCGCGGATAGCCCTCGGCGGTCAGCGCCTCCACCTGCGCGGCGATGTCGAAACTCAGCGCAAAGACCGCGATGTCCACCTCTGCCCCGGCGGCCCAGAGCACCGCCTGCATGAACCCGTCAGACCGCCCCATGCCGTTGTCCGCCAGCGTCTTGACGACAAACAGATCCTCGATCCCGCGCGCCACCCCGATCCGCGTGCCGCCCAGGTCGCGGCCAAGGATCGTCCCGGCCATATGCGTGCCATGGCCGTTCGCATCGCCCACGCCTGTCCCGACGAAATCCTTGGTGATCAGACGCACCCCGGCAAAGGCCGGGTGCTTGCGGTCGATGCCGGTGTCCAGAAGCGCCAGCCGAACCCCGTGCCCCGTGGCATTGGTCCAGTCCGCGCCCACCGCGTGCAGGCCCCAGCCGGGCACCGCGTCCTCCGCCCTCAGGTCGTCCAGCGGTTCGGGATTGACGATCCGGGTCGGCATCACCGGCGCCACCGTCAGGCAGGTCGGGTCGCGCACCAGGTCGCGCAGCTCGGCGGGGCTGAGGTCGACGGATTCGATCAGCGGGTCGGACGCGGCCTCCGGCGCCCGCGGTGCCACCGAGGCACTCAGCGGCACGGATGGCCGACGCCAATTGTCGGCCCTGTCGCGCAGCACGATGAATCTGGACATCAAATCCCCGGGACAAAATCTCTGTCCACAGGCTACATCCGCGGGCGACGGGCCGGAACGGTGTCCGCGTGAATGGCGCGTTAAAAAAGACGCCAACCGGCGTCAGAGCGCCCGCACCCCCGGGCCGGATGCCGCGTCAGGGCGGGGATCAGGGCCGGGATCGGGGTCAGGCGTGCCGGGGCGCAGGCCGCCCTGGCACGCCGCGCGATGCGCCCCTCAGACCAGGCCCTTCTGACGGAACAGGCCCATGACGTTGGCCTCCGGACGCGGCCCCATGTGGCCGATCACCTCGCGCGCGGCGACGGTGCCCATGCGGCCGGCGGTGGCCATGTCGCGCCCGGTCGCCAGCCCGTAGAGGAAACCGGCAGCGAACTGGTCGCCTGCCCCGGTCGCATCCACCGGCACGATCTTTTCCACCGGGACGTCCGTCCGCGTGCCGTCCCGCAGCACAGACACGCCGTCGCCCGACCGGGTGCAGACCACCAGCGGGCAGATCGCGCCCACCGCCTTCAGGTCGGCCTCGAGGTTGTCGTTGCCGTAGAGCGACCGGATCTCCGCCTCGTTGCCGATGACATAGTCCATCTCGTGCTCGATCAGCCGCAGGAAATCCTCCCGGTGCCGTTCCACGCAGAACGGGTCGGAGATCGCGATGCCCACCTTGCCGCCCGCCGCCCGGCAGGACCGCGCCGCCTTCAGGAAGGCCTCTTTCCCCTTGTCCTTGTCGAAGAGGTAGCCTTCGAGGAACAGGATCTCCGCCTCCGCGGCCACCTCCTCCGAGACATCCTCCGGCGCCAGCTCGGCCGAGATCCCGAGGTAGGTGTTCATCGACCGCTCCCCGTCGGGCGAGACGAAGATCATCGAACGCGAGGTCGGCAGCTCGCCGCCCGCCACCGGCGGGTTGACGAAATCGGTGCCGTCGTCGGCCATGGCATCGGCGTAGAACCGGCCAAGCGCGTCGTCCCGCACCCGCCCGATGAACCCGGTCCTGAGCCCCATGGCGCCGATCCCGGCCAGCGTGTTGGCGACAGAGCCGCCGGGCGCCTCCACCCGGTCCTTCATCGCGCCGTAAAGGTGTTCGGCGCGTTCGCGCTCCACCAGTTGCATGATGCCCTTCTGGATGCCCATGAGGTCGAGGAACCTGTCGCTCTCCCGGGTCAGCACATCGACGATGGCGTTGCCGATCCCGACAACCTGGTACTTCTTCATGAGGTCTTACTCCTGCAGGATGGCATCCGCGCGGCGGGCAAGGCCCCGGGCCGGGCGGCTCAGGGTGCACGCCTCCGGAAGGACGTCCATCCGGGTGGAAATTTCAGTCAGGTCGATCTGCGCAAGGGACGCGCCCCGGACATCCGCCCGTCCGGTAAGCCCGACAACCGCACCCGCCTTCCGCCAACCGCCGTCCGTTCCACGAACAGCGGCACGACAGGCCCCGGTCCCCGGTGCCGGCGGCACCCGGTGGGGCACGTTCACGCGATGGCTCATGCGGTCTTTTCCTCGAACGGGCAGAGATCGTTTATGAGACACGCCTTGCATTTCGGTTTACGCGCCACGCAGATGTAGCGCCCGTGCAGGATCAGCCAGTGATGCGCGTGCTGCTGGAAATCCACCGGCACGTGATCCTCGATGGCCCGCTCCACGGCGACCACGTCCTTGCCCGGACAGATCCCCGTGCGGTTGCCGACACGGAAGATATGCGTGTCCACCGCCTGCGCCGGGTAATGCCACCACATGTTCAGCACGACATTCGCCGTCTTCCGCCCCACCCCGGGCAGCGATTCCAGCGCGGCGCGCGAACAGGGCACCTCGCCGCCGTACTCCTCCACAAGGATGCGCGACAGCTTGATGACGTTCTTCGCCTTGTTGCGGAACAGCCCGATCGTCTTGATGTGCTCGATCAGGCCCTCTTCGCCCAGCGCCAGCATCTTCTCCGGTGTGTCCGCCACGGCGAACAGCCCCGCCGTCGCCTTGTTCACGCCCGCGTCCGTCGCCTGCGCCGACAGCGCCACCGCGACCACCAGCGTGTAGGCGTTCACGTGGTTCAGTTCGCCCTTCGGCTCGGCCTCCGCCGCCCGGAAGCGCGAGAACACCTCGCGCAGGGTGTGATAATCCATCTGCCTGGCCATGAAACCGTCATGCCCGCTCGCGCGCCCGCCCGCAAGCACCGCGCCGCCCCCCGCCCTTCATCTTGGCAAAAATACCTCTGGGGGGCCGAAGGCGGGGGCAGCGCCCCCTCTGCCCCCAGGGATCCCGCGCCGCCCGGACAGGCCGGGCCCAAAACCGCAAGAAACGGGCTGCGCAGCCCCCGCGCCCCACGCTATCTTCCCCCCAAAGGAGCCAGCGCCATGCCCAGGGACGACACCGAAAGCTACCATTACCACGTCATGGCCCGCGCCATCGAGGCGGTCGACCGCCTCGGGCCGAAGGCCACCCTCGACCAGCTCGCGGCCGAGATGCGCATGTCCCCCGCCCACTTCCAGCGGCTCTTCAGCCAGTGGGCGGGCGTTTCGCCGAAGCGGCTGCAGCAGTACTTCACCCTCGGCCACGCCAAGGCGCTGCTGCAGGACCGCTTCACCACGCTGGAAACCGCGCTCGCCACCGGGCTTTCCGGCGGCGGCCGCCTGCACGACCTCTTCCTCAGGTGGGAGGCGATGAGCCCCGGCGACTTCGCCCGCGGCGGGCTGGGCCTCACCATCTACTGGGGCTGGTTCGAAAGCCCCTTCGGCCCGGCGCTCGTCATGGGCACCGACAAGGGCATCTGCGGCATCGCCTTCTCGGCGGAAACGACCGAGGAACACGCCATGCAGGACCTCACCGGCCGCTGGCCCAAGGCCACCTACGTCGAGGACCCGATGCGCCTGCGCCCCTGGGTGATCGCCGCCTTCGGCCAGCAGGCCGAGGGGCCGGTGCCGCTCTTCCTGATCGGCGCGCCCTTCCAGATCAAGGTCTGGGAGGCCCTCATGCGCATCCCCTCCGGCCATGTCACCACCTACTCGGAAATCGCCGAGGCCATCGGCCATCCGAAGGCCGTGCGCGCCGTGGGCACCGCCGTGGGCCGCAACCCGATCAGTTTCCTGATCCCCTGCCACCGCGCCCTGCGCAAATCCGGCGGGCTCGGCGGCTACCACTGGGGCATCCCGGTGAAACGCGCGCTGCTGGCATGGGAATCGGCGCGGCTCGAAGCCTGAGCAGCCCCTTGCAGACCCGGCCAGCGCCCCTAAACTCCGCCCCACCCGGAGGAGGAGCGCCCATGCCGCAGGACCTGATCGCCGCCATAAAGGAGCAGGAGCGCGCCCTCGTGCTCCCCGCCTTCGACGAGGACACGGCCTTTGCCATCGGCTGCGCCCTGCGCGAGCGCGCGCAGGCCATCGCCGCCCCCGTCTCCATCGAGATCCGGTCCTCCGCCCGCCGCTATTTCTTTACGACGCTGCCCGGCGCCACACCCAACAACGAGGAATGGGGCCGCCGCAAGGGCAACACCGTGCTCCGGACGTGGAAGTCCTCCATGCGGGTCGGGCTGGAACTCGAACGCTCCGGGCGCGTGCAATGGCCCGATGCCGGCCTGCCTTACGAGGACTTCGTCGACCACGGCGGCGGCTTTCCGGTCACGCTCCGCGGCATGGGCGTGGTGGCTGCAATCGCCGTATCCGGCCTGCCCTCGGTCGAGGATCACCAGCTTGCGACCGCCACCCTCGCCGCGCACCTCGGCATCGCGGAGATACCGTTGCCAATACCGGACTGACCCGGCGGGGCCGGTCACATCTTGCGCAGATACGCCTCCGAGACATAGCCGCGCAGCCCCATCGCCCGGTCCAGCCCCACTTCGCACCACTTGGTCGCCCCGGTGCGCTGGCAGTCCAGCACCCGCACCACCGTGCCGTTCGGCAGGCCGACGATCACCACGTAACCCGTGCCCGGACCTTCCCGCATCTTCAGCATGTCGTCGCCTTCGACGCCGAAGACCTCGTAGCGTTCCCGCCACTGTGCCGCCGCGGGGGTTGCCCCCGCCAGAACCAGCGCCGCCGCCACGGCGGGCACCATCGCCCCAAGGATCACCTTGCGCATGCCATTACTCCTGCTCGATGTCGTCTTGTTGTTCTTGCGCGCAGTCTAGCCCGCGCGCGCGCCGCTGGAAACCGTGCCGGAGCGCAAACGCGCGGGGAATTGCGCGCCGCCTAGACCGTTGATCGAAACGCCCCTCCCGGCGCACCATGGCGCATCGCCCGTCGCCCGTCCCGACCCGCAAGGACACCTCCGCCATGACCCGCCGCACGCATTACCTCGGGCCGCTGACCGACAGCAGCCGTTGGGATGCCGTCACGCTCCGGCCCGACGACGTGATCGTCGTGACCCCGCCCAAATGCGGCACGACATGGATGCAGACCATCGTCGCGCTCCTGCTCTCCGGCGATCCGGAGGTCGAAACGGAGCTGTCGATCCGCATGCCGTGGATCGACATCAGGTTTCGCGACATCGCAGAGGTCACCGCACGGCTCGACGCCATGCCGCACCGCCGCAGCATGAAAAGCCACACGCCGCTGGACGGGCTGCCTCTGGACGACCGCGCGCAGTACGTCTGTGTGTTCCGGCATCCGCTGGATGTGCATGTCTCGTTCCGGAAACACGTCCGCAACATTCCCGTCCCGTGGTTCGACGACTGGTATCCGCAGGACGACAGGGCGGGCCTGACCTTCCGCCATTTCCTTGAGGGCACGCCGGACGGCTACGACTGCGATGCCGTGCCGCTGGCCCATATCCTCAGGCATTACGAGGCCGCCCGCGCGCTGGCCGGACGGCCAAACGTCGCGCTCTTCCATTATGCCGACATGACGCGGGACCTGTCGGGGACGTTCGAACGGGTGGCGGCACTTCTCGGCACGCCGCACCCCGCGCCGCTTATGGCGCGGCTTGCCGGGGTCGCCACCTTCGACAACATGAAGCGGAACGCCGCCCGCTATGCCCCCTCGGGCGGCAAGGGATTCATGAGGTCCGATTCCGATTTCTTTCATCGCGGCACCCACGGCCAATGGCGGGGTGTGCTGACCGATGAGGAACTGGCCGCCTATGACGCCCTGATGGACGCCCGCCTGACCCCGCAAGACCGGGATTGGCTGGAGAACGGGGCAGGGCGCGCTGCCCTGGGCTGAACGATCTCGCTTCGGCTCCGGGCGTCAGCCCCGGCCGGCACCGCAACATGGCGCTTGCCGCCTCGCGCAACGCAACCGGCCCGCGCCATGCGAAGTGCCGAGAGGGCGCAGTTCCGGACCTTTGCGCCATGCGACGACTCTCCGGCCGCCGTCTCGTACCGGGGCAAAGCCCTCACCCGGGGCCCCGCTTCCGGAGGGCCATCCGCGACAAGTCTTTCAGCCTGCAACGGTTCCGCGTGATCTGCCGCTTTTCTGGGTTAATCTTTTGTTAATAAAAGAGGTTTCGCCGCGAAACCTCCCTTTCCTTGCCAGCGGGTGGCAATTTGCCGCCACCCGTGCGCGAAAGAGTGGATTTTCTCGGGAACCTTGCCCCTCCCTGTGGCATTAAGCCTTCAGGACAACAACGCGCCCTCGAAAGGTGCGCCAGAAACTACGAGAGGCAATGAGAGACATCATGATCCGTTCGTCCATCCTTCTTTCCACCGTGGCCGCGCTTGGCCTGTCCGCCTGCACCACCGGCGGCGCGCTCTTCGACGAGAACGACCCGAACCGCCAGGCCAAGACCGGCGCCCTGGCCGGTGCCGCCACCGGTGCCGTCGCGGGCCGTCTGGCCGCCGGCAACGGCGACGTGGGCGAGCGCAACCGCTCCGTTCTGGCCGGCGCCCTGATCGGTGCCGCCGCAGGCGCCGCCATCGGCAACCAGCTTGATAAGCAGGAAGCGGAACTGCGCCAGCAGCTCGGCTCCCAGGTCGATATCCGCAACACCGGCGACCGCCTGATCGTGACCATGCCGCAGGACATCCTGTTCGCCACCGACAGCGCCACCCTGAGCGGCGGCCTGCTGGGCGACATTCAGGACGTGGCCCAGTCGATCCTGCGCTACCCGAACACCACGACGCAGATCATCGGCCACACCGACTCCGATGGCGACGCGGCCTACAACCTCTCGCTGTCGCAGCGCCGGGCCCAGGCCGTGGCCAACGTCTTCCTCGCACAGAACGTGCCCGCCAGCCGCATCCAGGTCATCGGCCGCGGCGAGGACCAGCCCATCGCGTCCAACCTGACGCCGCAGGGCAAGCAGCAGAACCGCCGGGTGGAAATCGTCATCCTGCCGAACGCGACCTGACCCTCCGGACATCCGTCTGACGGGCATCCCGATGCCCTCCCGAAGCGCCGTGGCCTTGCCGCGGCGCTTTTTCGTTTATGTTGTGAGGCGACTGCAATTTTTCGCGCGGGTTCCGCCGCGAAACCCCAGACAGGAGACACCATGCCCGATCTGAAGCTTGTCGGCCTCTGCGGCGCCCTCCGCGCCGCCTCCACCAACCGGCTGCTGCTGAACGAGGCCGCCCGCCGCTTCGGCCCGGCGGAGTACACCGAACTGGACCTGCGCTTCCCACTCTATGACGCCGACATCGAGAACGGCCCCGGCATCCCGCAGGAGGTCCAGCAGGCCGCCGACCGGATCGCCGCCGCCGATGCGGTGATCGTCGCCTCGCCGGAGTACAACAAGGGCATCACCGGGGTGCTGAAGAACGCGCTGGACTGGATCAGCCGGACCGAGGGCAACCCGTGGCGGGACAAGCCCGTGGCGCTGGTCTCTGCCGCCGCAGGCATGGCCGGAGGGCCGCGGTCTCAGGCGCAGGCGCGGCTCTGCCTGATCCCCTTCCGCCCGCACCTCCTGCCGGGGCCGGAGGTCATGGTCGGCCAGACCTCCACCAAGTGGGACGAGGAAGGCCGCCTCAAGGACGAGACGGGGATCAAGCTGCTGACCGAGCTCATGGAGGATTTGCGCAGGCTGGCGGAAGCCAAGCGCGGCTGAATCAGGCGCGTGGGGCCCCGTCCCGGCACATCGGGGTGAAGATCGGGTCAAGCCTGCGCGCGGTGCGGGCGGGCAGGGTGCAGCGCGGCTCTGACCTTGCGGGGTCGAGGATCTTCGCCGCAGAGGCAGAAGGAAGCCAATTCGCCAAGGCGCGGATCGCTGGTTGCGCCATGGGCCATGCATGGGGGAAGAGGCATCGGGGCAGGCCGCCCCCTCAGGCAGCCGGACAAGCCGCGACCGGCCGGCCGCTCTCTGGACGCCACCCGCTGCCGCCGCTAATCCACGGGGGTCGAGGAGCCGCCCATGCAGGACCACCCCACCGAACCGCAGATCAGGACGGACGTTCTGGACCCGGCGCGCGCCGAGGCGCTGGCCGCCACGCTCGGGCTGGAGGCGACCTTTGCCGAGGGCACACCTCTGCCGCCCTTCTTTCACCAGATCTATTTCTGGGACGCCCGTCCGCCCGAGGTCCTTGGCCGCGACGGTCATCCTGCGGTCGGCGATGCGCTGATCCCGGCCTTCGGCCTGCCGCGGCGCATGTGGGCGGGCGGTGCGCTGGAGTTCCTTGCCCCGCTGCGGGCCGGGCGGCCTGCCGAGAAACGCTCCTTCCGCGTCAGCACGTCCCGCAAGACGGGGCGGAGCGGGCCGCTGGCCTTCGTCACGCTGCACCACGAGATCTGGCAGGACGGCACGCTCTGCGTGCGCGAGGCGCAGGACCTGGTCTACCGCGCCGACGCGGCGCCGGATGCGCCCGGACCGGTGCCGCCCCGGGCGCCCGAGGGCGCGGCGGAGTCCACAGAAGTGCGCTTCGACCCGACGCTGCTGTTCCGGTATTCCGCGCTGACCTTCAACGGCCACCGTATCCATTACGATCCGGCCTATGCCCGGGAGGTCGAAGGCTACGACGGGCTGGTCGTGCACGGCCCGCTTCTGGCGCAGAAGCTGCTCCTTTGGGCGGAGGAGGCGGGCCCGGTTGCGACCTTCCGGTTCAGGGGCACCTCGGCCCTGATGGTGCACGAGGTAGCAGAGCTGTGCCGCGACGGCGCCCGGATGTGGGTGCGCGGACCGGACGGACGGCAGATCATGACGGCAGAGGTGAACGCGGGCCAAACTGTGTGAACGCCGGGTTAACGGCCTGTCAAAGTTTCCCCCTCCCTACCGCCCTCCAACCTGAAGCGATTCGGAAAATATAGGGTTGATGCGGGTCGGATGAGGCGGCACGCCCGCTCAGGGCTCAGGGCTCAGGGCTCAGGGCTCAGGGCTCAGGGCTCAGGGCTCAGGGCTCAGGGCTCAGGGCTCAGGGCTCAGGGCTCAGGGCTCAGGGCTCAGGGCTCAGGGCTCAGGGCTCAGGGCTCAGGGCT
>NZ_JBRBWD010000010.1:0-62448 GCF_052825245.1 Sagittula sp. | reverse complement strand
GGGACATCCAGAGCTACTTTCGGTGCCTTGAGGTTGAGCGCGCGCGGGCGTTCGAAGAGGCGCGCGAGGTGAGCCAGGACTACGGACGCTTCCTGGACTTGATGGACGAGTGAATTGGCCGCGATCTTTTCGAAGGGCCGCCGTCTTGTGAAATCTGGCCGTATCGGCGGCGTGCAGTTCGGAGTCTCTATCATCATGTAAACGCCCACTATCCACTTTTTAGATAATCTATAAAGTAGATTAGCCCTGTCACAAGAGGTTTGTGACACGTGGCGAAAACGATCAGGAGTTCGGGACATGAGGCACTTCGCGACGCTTTGATTGCGGCGCGGAAGGCGGCTGGCTTAACGCAGGCCGAGTTCGCTTTACGTCTCAGATGCCACCAGTCCTTCGTCGCTCGTCTGGAGAGCGGAGAGCGTAGGGTCGACGTAGTTGAGTTGATCGTACTCGCGCGTGCTCTGCAGATCGATGCGGTTACGCTACTGGCAGCGGCCGAGGCGGCGACGGAACTCGATCACCGGATTTAAGACGAGGCGAAGGGCTGTCGCCTCGGATGGTATGACGAAATCAAGCCTCGATGGGACCGAAGGGCAATGATAACAGCGGATTGTTATGGGACGCTGCGATCCACGGTCTCTAATGCAGGTTTGGTGCAGAGGACAACGACTTAGTAGTTCACCTGCTCGAACCCGTAATTGCCCTCGTAGTCTCGCCAGTCGACGAAGACCGAGCGGTGATAGATTGAGGGACAATGATCGCCCCAACGTTCCAAGCCGACATGGGCCTCGGGCAACGCCGCGACGGAAGAACGAGACCACGAAAAATCGCCCTGGGTTCCATAGGTTCCGAGACGGATGTGTTCGTACCGGCTGCAATCACTGTCACGGGACTCGACTTGCTGCGCGTAGCGCACATCATAGACACGGATAGAGCGGACGAAATTGAATTCCGGCCCACTGATGTCGATATCGGCGCGGTTCTGGATCAAATGTAATGCGAACCCGTCAGGTTGGGGTAGGGGGTCGACACCTTTCGACCGCAGGACGGCTGGCAAGAGGGCGCCAGCGTTCTCGGGATCAGATTCTGCGAGGCTCTGGGGCAGGTGAGAAGCGTTGGAGAAGAGGATGTCAAAGACACGCGGAGTGCGACCGGGATCGTCTACAGGTTCGAAGGAGGCCCCCATGGGGCAACGCCAGATCTGCAGCGGGGGCTCGACAGGCCAGGGCGTGATCCGACGGATGAACTCTGCACGCGCCCGCGAGCAAGGTTCTGACGCCGGCCAGCCGCCGGAGAGGCAGAGCAGAATGGCGCAATCGATCGGGTAGGTCTGTGCCGAAGCCTTGGTCGAGGCGCCGAAGAGGGAAGCCGTGCTCACAATCGTTGCGAAGGCAAAATGACGAAGAAAACTGCGCATGACGAGGAACTCAGTCGGCTGACGGTCGAATCTGCACCCTGCAATAATATACTATTGTTTGGGGGTCAATTTGTCTGTCGCTATTATTCCGCCGATCGCACATGGAGCGACTATTATGAGATCGTTCACCCGCGCGACAGCTTTTCCAGGAAGCGTGTTACCTCATCCGAAGTAACGGCCTGTGCAGCTGCAAGCATGTCCGGGCGCAGAGGTGGATCGATGTGGTCTGCGGTGCGGGCGGCGCCGATCCAGAGGATCGACAGCTCGGACGTGTTCCACCGATAAACCCAGCCAACCGTCCGGTTGATGCGACTACAGATCAGTCGAGCGACCGGAGCCGCTTCTTCCTTGTTAACACTCACTGGTTCTTGTGTACCTTCATTTTTTCTTAAGGATTGATTGGCTGCAAGAGCGTCTCGCTACGCACCGGCCGTATCCGATCCTAGCCCGGTGAAAGAGGCGGCATCGGCAAAGCCGATGCCGCCAGAGGTTCGCCCACAGGGAGGAGGTAGAGGGCGAAATTCAAATGATTTCAATGTTTTGTTGCTAGTCGCATAACGCGTCTTATGTTAATTTCCAGACTCCGCCATCTTGTACCACCCGCGACTCAGACAACAGCTTCTCCAGATGCGCCGCAACGTTTCGTTCTGCGGCCATTGCGATATGTGGGTCGGTTTTCTGGTAGACGGAAGCGGCGATATTCTGGACCGAACCCGGGGTGTTTGAGAGGTGGGCGAGGATCTCCGCCTCGCGACGCATGCGGTTGGAAAGCAACCGTTTGACGTAAGGTTGCGGATCCCGGAGTATAGGTCCGTGCCCCGGACAGTAGATCCTATCGTCGCGCTCAATCAGCCGCTGTAGCTGCGCGCAGTAGTCGTGCATGTTTCCGTCAGGGGGGCTGACGATCGAACTGTTCCAGCTCATAACGTGGTCGCCCGTGAAGAGCACTCCGTCAGGTCTCGCGAAACAAAGGTGGTCGCTCGCGTGACCAGGTGTGTGCAGGACGGTAAGACCGGCAATGACCTGTCCGTCCTCCAGAAACCGGTCAGGTCGAAATGCATCGTCAGGGAATGCCCGTGAGGCATAAACAGGTGCGTCTGTCCGTGCTCGCAGGGCTGGGACGACTCCAAAATGATCAGAATGGTGGTGTGTGAGCAGAATCCCGGATGGTTTGGCCCCCAAATTTTCGATGATTGCCTCGAAATGTGTACTGTCTTCTGCTGGGCCGGGGTCGATTATGAACCGACCATCAGGCGTATCAATGATGTAGCTATTTGTCCCGTGGTAGGTCATCTTTCCGGGATTGTTCGCGACGATCCTCAGAATTCCAGGGGCCAATTCGACTCCCTTCGCGCGGCAAGGCTCCGGCTCTGAGAAAAACATGCTGCTTCTTTTCATTGTGTGCGACCAGTTATTGATTGCGAACAATCCGGTTCGCACAGTTTTGTGCGTTGCTCTCGCATGGCGCCGGAAACCTCAGGCTGGCGTCCGGTGCCTACCAAATCTGGCATCGGACCATTTCAACTTATATCGGACTAAGACCGTATGAGACTAAAACAGTCTGATACGGTCTTGGGCTGGCAGTCACACAGCGCGGCGATTATGGTAAGCAGAATACAGAACTACAGCAATTGTCGCCTTCGTCAGATCCCCGATCAGGAATGGGTAAAGCCCGGCGTTCAGCAATTCCTCGCCATAACCGACAAAGCCACCCAACCAGAACAGCCCTGCGCAATACATGAGTATCGAGCCCGAAAAGACCGCGACAGATGCTCTGAATGAAGGCCAAAGTCCTTGCAGTGCTTGAACAACCCAACCGGCAGCCGCCGCTGCAAGTGCGAAGCCTACCAGGTATCCGCCTGTGGGACCCGCGATATATGCCAGTCCTGCCGGAGCCGGAGGCGTGCCTGCGAAGACCGGCAGGCCAAGCAGACCTTCAAAAAGGTATGTCACAACAACAAGACTACTACGCACCGGCCCCAGGAAAAGACCCAGACCCAAGACAACCAAGGTCTGTGTAGACATAGGTACGGGGTAGAACGGCACCACGATTTTGGCGGATATTGTCAGAAGAATTGTGCCGACGAGTATTATCGAGATCTCTCGGGTCAGTCTTGCGACTGATCGGCTTTGAGTGGTTTCCAGATTCATCTTTTTCGTCCTTGTTTCTGTAGATTGTTACTTTTTTGGATAGTAAGCTCACATGCGCTTGGCGACTTCTTCCAACATGACTTCGCTCGCCCCGCCGCCGATGGCCTGCACACGGGCATCGCGTGACATGCGTTCCACCGGTGTTTCGCGCATATAGCCCATACCGCCATGAAACTGGACGCAGTCATAGAGCACGCTGTTCACCAGTTCGCCGCAATAGGCTTTGACCATCGAGACCTCTTTCACGCAGTCACGGCCCGCGGCATCCAAACCGGCGGCGTGATAGACCAGCTGACGCCCTGCCACGATCCGCGTCTGACAGTCGGCCAGTCGCTGGCGCACGGCCTGCTTGTCCCAAAGAGCGCCGCCAAAGGCCTTGCGCTGCTTGACGTAATCCACAGTTATGTCCAGCGCGGTTTGCGCCTCGGCACAGGCCATCGCACCCAGCACGATGCGTTCGTTCTGGAAGTTCTTCATTACCGAATAGAAGCCGTGGTTGACCTCGCCCAAAACGTTTTCGGTCGGGATGCGGACTTCTTCGAAGATCAGTTCGGCAGTGTCCGAGCACAGCCAGCCGGTCTTATTCAACGCCCGGCCCACCGAAAAGCCCGGCGTGCCCTTTTCGACCGCGAACATGGTGATCCCGCGCGACCCCTTGGCATCGGGATCGGTCTTGGCACCGACAAAGTAGAGATCGCCATGCACGCCGTTGGTGATGAACATCTTGGTGCCGTTCAGCACCCAGTCCGACCCGTCCCGCACCGCGCGGGTGCGCATGCCGGCCACGTCCGAGCCCGCGCCCGGTTCAGTCACAGCAACGGCGGTGATCATTTCGCCCGAGACGATCGACGGCATCCAGCGCGCCTTCTGTTCGGGCGTGCCGGCGTTTTCCAGATGCGGCGAGGCCATGTCGGTGTGGACCAGAACCGTGGCCGAGAACCCGCCGAAAGTGGATCGCCCGACCTCTTCGGCCAAAACCACGCTGGACATCACGTCCAGCCCCGCGCCGCCATACTGTTCGTCATAGCGCATCCCCAGCACGCCGAGATCACCCATCCGGCGCAGCACGTCGCGGGGTACCTTGCCCTCCTCCTCCCAAGGCTCGGCCTTGGCGATCACCTCGGCTTCAATGAACCGGCGCAACTGGTTGCGGATCAACTCGAGGTCTTCGTTGAACGGGCCGGTGACCTGAGTAATGCTGTCTTGTCTGGTCATGTGTTTTCCTCTGGATCGAGTTTGATAAGTGGGGCGTGCCCGGCGACCGTATCGCCGGGTGCACAATAGATTTCAGTCACCACGCCCGCGACCGGCGCGGGCAGGCTTTGCAACAGCTTCATGGCCTCAAGCACCACCAGGGTGTCACCGGCTTTGACGCGGTCGCCGAGTGCGACGCGCACCTCGGCCACGGCGCCGGGCATGGGTGCGGACAACAGGTCAGCGACGCCAGACCCGCCGGTGGCACGTTGCAGATGCTGGTCTTCCAGCGTACGCAGGTCTGTCGCGGTCATTCCAGCAGGGGTTTGCAGGTGCACTCGCCAGTGACTCGGCGCGCGCACGACGTAAGCGATGCGCGAAAACGGAACCCCATCGATGCGTCCGCTCAGTCGGCATCCTGTTAAAGCGGCACTCTCGACCGTGATGGTCTGGCCGTCCGGCTGAATGGCAGTCAACCCCGACCCGGAGCCGTTCATGCGGATCGGTTCGTCTTTGGTTGTGTCCCAATAGAAGGCCGCGCCGGACTGTCTCGCAGGGGCTGTGAGTCGCCATGACCCCAGGCTTTCCCAGGGCGACGCGCCCGCCGGCACGAGACGCAGATGCAGCGCCATCGCGGCAAAGGCCATGTCCCGGGGATCAGCGGACGGTTCAGTCCAGCCGCCTGGAAACATCTCGGGCAGGCCCGAGGTATGGTGACGGAACGCCTCAAAATCCGGGTGTGTCAGCAACGCGCGCTGATAGGCCAGGTTCAGACCGACGCCACCGACGGCAAAGGCATCCATTGCGACGACCGCCTGACGGATCGCACCGGCCCGGTCCGGCGCGTGGACGATCAGCTTGGCAATCATCGAATCGTAATGGTGGCTGACGACCGAGCCTGCCTCGACCCCGGTATCGAGCCGCACGCCGGCGGGCGGAGCCCAAAGGCTGATCTCGCCCGTTTCGGGGCGGAAATTCTCGGCCGGGTTTTCGGCGGCGATGCGGATTTCAATCGCGTGCCCGTCGAATTTCACATCCGATTGCGCCAGTGTCAGCGGCTCGCCCCGCGCGATGCGCAACTGCCATTCAACAAGGTCGATGCCGGTGATTGCCTCAGTCACGGGGTGTTCGACCTGCAAGCGGGTGTTCATTTCCAGAAAGTAGTATTCACCGCGCCCGGGGTCATAGAGGTATTCCACCGTCCCGGCGGAGCGATAGCCGATCGCCAGCGCCAACCGCACCGCTGCAGCACGCATGCGGTCGCGCACAGCCTCGGGAAGATCGGCGGCGGGGGCTTCTTCGATCAGCTTTTGGTGGTTGCGTTGCAGCGAACAATCGCGGTCGCCCAGATGCAGCACGGTGCCGTGAGTGTCGCCCAGAACCTGCACTTCGACGTGGCGGGCACGGGGCGCATAGCGTTCGAGGAACACCGCCGGATCGCCGAAGGCGCTCTGCGCTTCGGCCCGGGCAGATGCAATCGCTTCGGGTGCGTCGCCCAGATCGGAGACAAGCCGCATCCCGCGTCCGCCGCCGCCGGCGCTGGCCTTGACCAGAAAGGGGGTGCCAAGCGCCTCGGCCTCTTGCAGCAGGCGCGCGTCGGACTGATCCTCGCCGCGATAGCCGGGCAGGACGGGCACGCCTGCGGCTTCGGCGGCAGCCTTGGCCTCGATCTTGGAGCCCATCCGCGCGATAGCGTCGGGTTCCGGCCCGATGAACACAAGGCCCGCCGCCTCGACCGCCGCCGCGAAACCGGCATTCTCAGACAGAAAACCATAGCCCGGGTGTACCGCATCCGCGCCCGTCGCCCGCGCGGCCTCAAGGATGGCCGCGACGTTCAAATAGCTGTCCGACGGGGCGGCCCCGCCGATGCAGACGGCATGATCGGCCTCGGCCACGAAGGGCGCGTCGCGGTCCGCGTCCGAAAACACCGCTACGCTTTCCAGCCCCAGTTTGCGGCACCCGCGCTGGATGCGCCGGGCAATCTCGCCCCGGTTGGCGATCAGAACGCGGGTGAAGCTCATTTCACCCGCCATGACGGAACGCCCTTGTTGATGAAACTGTTGATGCCTTCGATACCTTCCTCCGTCTCCCACGCATCGGCCAGCCGGTCGGCGGTGTAGATCATGTTGGTCTCCAGATCGTGGGACGCGACATAGGCGATCAGCGCCTTGGTATCGGCCACCGCACCCGGCGCGGCCTGAAGGTGATCATGCACCACCCGGTTCACCGTGGCGTCCAGGTCGCCCGGCGCGACAACCTCGGTCAACAGACCGATCCGCTCGGCGCGGGCGGTGTCGAACAACGCCCCCGACAGCATGGTCTCACGCGAATGCACCTTGCCGATGCGGGCCACCACGTAAGGCGATATATTCGCGGGCAGAAGGCCCAGTTTGACCTCGGTCAGACCGAAGCGCGCGCCTTCGGCGCCGATGGTGTAGTCGCAGACGGAGATCATGCCGACACCGCCACCGTAAGCCGGGCCGTTGATCCTCCCGATCAAGGGTTTGGGCAGCGTGTCAAGACGGCGCAACAGCCGCGCCAGCGTGGCGCTTTGTGCGACCCTTTCACTACGGGTTTTCTCGACATTAGAGGCGAACCAGTTGAAATCGCCGCCCGCGCAGAAGCTCTTGCCCGCGCCGGTCAGGACCACAATACGCACATCGTCATCTGCAGCCAGCTTTTCGGCGGCATCGTATAGCTCTGCGATCAATTCGCCATTCAGCGCATTGTGTTTGTCGGGGCGGTTGAGCGTCAGCGTGGCGACGCCGCGCGCATCGGTTTCGACAAGGATCGTGTTGTAGGTATTGGTCAACTTGAAGCCTCACATTCTGAATACAGGCGTATGGCGACCGGCTTCGGGCACCGATGTCACGATGGCCAGGCACAGGCCAAGGATATCGCGGGTTTGCGCGGGTTCGATCAGCCCGTCATCCCAAAGCCGCGAGGTGGCATAATAGGGATCGGACTGTTCACCGTACTGGGCCCGAACCTGCTCCTCGATCAGCTTCATGTCGGCCTCCATCTTGCCCGGGTCGCCCCCTTTCTGGCGGCGCAGTTCCAGCATCACATTTGTGGCGATGTCGGCAGACATGGTGGCCAGTTCCGCAGTGGGCCAGGCAAAGAGAAAATTCGGGGCGAAGCCACGTCCGCACATGCCGTAGTTGCCCGCCCCGTAAGAGCCACCCAGCAGCACCGACAGGCGCGGCACCTTGGCCACCGACATGGCATAGACCAGCTTGGCGCTGTCCTTGGCTATGCCGCCGCGTTCAGCGTCGGTGCCAACCATGAAGCCCGAGATGTTGTGCAGGAACAAAAGCGGGATGTTGCGTTGATCGCACATCGACACGAATTGCGCGCCCTTCAGCGAACTTGCGGACAAAAGCGCACCGTTGTTGGCCAGAATGCCAACCCGGTATCCATGGATGCACGCTGTGCCACAGACCAGCGTCTCACCCCATCCGGGCTTGAATTCGCGGAATTCGCCGGCGTCGATCATGCGCAGCAGAACCTCGCGCATGTCATAGGGCTGTTTGCGATCGGCGCTGATGACGCCAAGCAGTTCCTGGGGATCATGCGCGGGCGGCTGTGGTACCTTGTCGGGCTGCATCGCGCGCGACTGGCCCAGCTCGGCCACGATGTCGCGCATGAGTGCCAATGCGTGGTACTCGTCCTCGGCCAGATGGTCGGACACCCCCGAAACACGCGAATGCATCTCGGCCCCGCCCAGCGTTTCGCCATCGACCTCTTCGTTGATCGCCACCTTGACGATCGACGGCCCGCCCAGATGGATGCGCGCGTTGCCGCGCACCATGATGACCTCGTCCGACAGGGCCGGGATATAGGCCCCACCGGCCGTGCAGCCTCCAAAGACCGCCGAGATCTGCGGCAGACCGCTCGCCGACATGTTGGTCTGGCGATAAAAGGAATTGCCGAAATGCCGGGCATCGGGGAAGACCCTGTCCTGCTCTGGCAGATAGGCACCGCCGCAATCCACCAGATAGAGGCAGGGCAGCCGGTTCTCGGCTGCGATTTCCTGGGCGCGGATGTGTTTCTGCACGGTTTCGTGATAGAAGGAACCACCCTTCACTGTCGCATCGTTGGCGATCACAACGCAGGGCAGCCCGTGGACGATCCCGATACCGGTCACGATCCCCGCACCGGGCACCTCGCCTCCATATTGACCGTAGGCGGCAAGCGACGACAACTCAAGAAATGCAGTGCCCGGATCCACCAGCAGGTCGATCCGTTCGCGGACCAGCAGCTTGCCGCGCTTGCGATGCCGCGCGACCATGTCGGGGCGGCCGCCAGCCGTTGCTTCGGCGATCCGCGCACGCAGCGTTTCGACGCGCTCGCTTTGTGCGGCGTGGTTGCGGGTGTAGGTCTCTGATGCGGTCAGCACCGCTGTTTCAAGACGTGCCATGTAGTCAGGTATCCTGTCTTTGGAGTATCCCGTTGAGGAACACATCGGCATAGGTGCGTGACAACGCATCGGCGCTACCGCGGTCCGGGTCGAACCAATCGAGCGTGGCGTTCAATGTACCGATCAGCATCAGGCGCAGGCGACGGATATCGACGTCTTGCTTCAGCGTGCCATCTTTCTTAAGCTGGGACAGAAGACTGTCCCACTCTGCCTCATAGGCCCTTCGCGTGGGCAAGTTGGCATCCCGGACGGATTGCGGCACCTGCCCGAAAATACGCACATTCGCCGATGTATAATCGCTCACATCAAGAAGCGCGCGCAGATGCGCCCGGATCGCGGCGCGCAGTACCGTTTCGCCGTCGGTATCGGCCCGCAGGTCGGTGATGGCGTCTCTCATGCTCGCGTGAACGACTCGAATCCCTGCATCAAGAACGGCCGCGACGATCTCGTCCTTGGAACCGAAATGATAGTATATGCTACCCGCCTTGATCCCGGCGGCCTCGGCAATTTTTCGGAGCGAAACGGACCCGTAGCCTTGTTCGCGGAAAAGCCGCGCGGCAATGTCCAGCACCCCGTCCCGTCCAACCGCGCTGCGCGATGTCTCGTTGGCTTTGATTGCCGTGTTCTGTGCCATAGACCTTCGTATCGCTCCAACGCCTAACTAACGCCTGTTAGGTTAACAACGCAAGTGAGTCAATCGTCGTGATCGTGCCAGACTAGAGTTTGCGGAAAATTCCGCATTGGCGACCGCCAAGAGGCCGTCCAGACATTAATGTGCTTGCCCGGACCCCGTCATCGGGTCCGGGCAAATGCCTTAGATCACGAAACCGCCACCGCAGATGACGTGCTGGCCTGAAATGAAGTTCGATTCCGGCGCACAGAACAGATAGACGGCACCGGCAGCTTCTTCCGGAGTGCCGACCCGGCCCAGCGGGATCATGCGCTCCATCTGGGACAGGAGATCGGGGTTCACGCCGACCTTGATCTCTTTTTCTTCGACCTTGATCGTGCTGTCGCCATCCGCGCTGCCTTCGGTCAGGCGGGTGCGGATCGGGCCGAAGGCGACGGCGTTGACGTTGACCTTGTAGCGGCCCCATTCCTTGGCCATCGTCCGGGTGACCCCTAGGATACCGGCCTTGGCGGCGGAATAGTTGATCTGGCCAGCATTGCCGCCGGTCCCTGCGATGGACGAGATGTTGACTACCTTGCGGAACACCTCTTGCCCGGCGGCGGCCTCTTCCTTGGCCTTGGCGCTGATCACCGGCTGGGCAGCGCGCAGGATCTTGAAAGGTGCCGTCAGGTGGACGTCGATGATCGCCTGCCACTGTTCGTCGGACATCTTCTGAACGACGCTATCCCAAGTGTAGCCTGCGTTGTTCACGATGATGTCTAACCCGCCAAAGCTGTCCACGCCGGTCTTGATGAACCGTTCGGCAAAACCGTCTTCGGTAACGCTGCCGGCACAGACCACGGCCTCAGCACCCATTGCGCGCACCGCCTCGGCGGTTTCATTGGCCGGATCGGCGTCCAGATCGTTGATCACCAGCCGGGCCCCTTCCGAGGCCAGTTTGAGAGCGATTTCGCGGCCAATGCCCCGGCCCGAGCCCGAGACCAGCGCCACGCGCCCGTCGAGTTTTCCAGTCATATTGATTCCTCCCGAAAGGCGCTATCAGGCTTTTTCATAAAGCGTGGTGACGCAGGCCCCGCCGAGGCCCAGATTGTGCTGAAGCGCCAGACGTGCGCCATCAACCTGGCGCGCATCTGCCTGGCCGCGAAGCTGCTGAACGAGCTCGGTACATTGCGCTAGGCCGGTCGCCCCAAGCGGATGGCCTTTGGACAAAAGACCGCCCGACGGGTTGGTCACGTATTTTCCGCCGTAGGTGTTGTCGCCATCATCAACGAATTTCGCCGCTTCGCCGCGACTGCAAAGGCCAAGCGCCTCATAGGTGATAAGCTCGTTGTGGGCGAAACAGTCGTGCAGTTCGACCACATCCACGTCCTCGGGCCCGATGCCCGCGTCCTCGTAAACCTGATCGGCGGCGCGCTTGGCCATCGAAAAGCCGACCACTTCGCGCATGTCATGGGCTTCGAAAGTTTCCGGGCCGTCCGTCGTCATGGCCTGCGCCGCGATCCGAACCGAACTGTCCAGTCCGTGCTTGTCGGCGAATTCCTTGGAACAAATGATCGCGGCGGCCGCGCCACAGGTTGGCGGACAGGCCATGAGCTTGGTCATGACGCCGGGCCAGACGACCTGGGCGGCCATGACGTCTTCCGCCGTCACCTCCTGCCGGAACAGGGCAACCGGATTCTTCGCAGCATGTCGGCTGGCCTTGGCGCGGATTTTTGCGAAGGTTTCCAGGGGGGTGCCGAACTCGTCCATATGCGCCTTGCCCGCACCGCCGAAGTACCGCAGCGCCAGCGGGATCTCGGCACTGCCAACCAGTTCGTCGGTTTCTCTGTCGAATGCCGCAAACGGGCTGACCCGGTCATGGAACATCGCACCGATTGCGCCGGGCTGCATCTGTTCGAACCCAAGTGCCAGAGCACATTCGACCGCGCCGCTTTCAACTGCCTGCCTGGCCAGGAACAGGGCGGACGATCCGGTCGAGCAGTTGTTGTTCACATTCAGAACCGGGATGCCTGTCATTCCGACATGGTACAGGGCGCGCTGACCGCAGGTGCTGTCGCCATAGACATAGCCAACATAGGCCTGTTGGACTTTATCATAATCCAACCCTGCGTCTGCCAGAGCGGACCGGGTCGCAGCGGTCGCCATCACATCGTAGCTTTCGGATTTTCCCGGCTTCTGGAACGGGACCATCCCAACGCCTGCAACATAGGCTTTGTCTGTCATTTCTCTCTCTCCCAAGTTCGGTCAGGCCACCCTAATCGGTCCGCCAGCCTATTTTCTACCATTTGTTAGATTTTAAATCCCAACCTTGGGAAGTGTCAATATTGCCAAGCTGTGACGTAGGGAGCTTGCGCTATTTTCTAACTTGTGTTTGTTTTCGGGCCACACGCCCTGATCGGCGGCACAATTGAGGGATTCTGGTCCCGGCGCAACCGCTGACAAGCGTTTAGCACTCAGCTTACGAAAGGTGGTCGGAATGGCATACTGTTATGAGTTCAAGGGTTTTATACCCGTCGTGCCCGAGGATACATATGTCCACCCCCAGGCCGTTCTGATCGGAAATGTCATCTTGGGTCATGGATGCTACATCGGCCCCGGAGCAAGCTTGCGGGGCGATTTCGGCAGGATCGTGATCGGGGATGGAGCCAATGTTCAGGACAATTGCATCATCCATTCCTTTCCCGGCCGCGACGCCGTGGTGGAAAGCGACGGCCACATCGGCCATGGCGCGATCCTGCACGGTTGCACAGTGGGCCGGAACGCTCTGGTCGGAATGAATTCCGTCATTATGGATGGTGTAGAGCTTGGGGCGGAATCGATTGTCGGCGCGCAGGCGTTTGTGCGTGGCGAAACCGTGATTCCGCCGCGTTCGATGGTGGTGGGATCGCCGGCAAAGGTGATCCGCGAGGTCAGCGAGAAAGAAGTCGCGTGGAAAACGCGCGGCACCGCGGAATACCAGCAACTTGCGCGCGACTGTCTGGCCGGATTGACGCCGGTCGAACCGCTGAAGGCGGTCGAGGCAGACCGGCCCGGCATGGCGGCCTCTGACGTCGTCTCCATTCAGGAGGCGCGGCGGACATCGTCCTGACCTGTCCGGGAACCGGACCGGTCAGGACTACTTCAGATTCCGAAAGCGCCAGATGGAAGCGCCTTGACGCGGAACGGCACTCCCCGACCCGGTGTGCCGTCCCTCAAGCCTTTACAGACGGAAGATCCCGTAGTGCGGATCGTCGATCGGTGCATTGAGCGAGGCAGAAATCGACATGCCAAGCGCGTTGCGTGTGTCCGCCGGATCGAGGATGCCGTCATCCCACAGTTCCGAGGTGGAGGTATAGGCTTCGACATCGCGCTTGTATTTTTCCAGCACCGGTTCGCGGATCGCGGCGATTTCTTCTTCGGTCAGCTCTTTGCCTTCGCGCTGAAGCTGCCGAATCTTGACGTCCGCCATGGTATTAGCGGCCTGATCCGCCCCCATCACGCCGATCTCGGCTTGCGGCCACATAAACAGCGTGCGCGCATCCCAGGCCCGCCCGCACATGCCGTAATTGCCTGCCCCGTACGAGGCATTGGCGATCACTGTGAACTTCGGCACGACCGAACCGCCCTGCGCCATCAGCATCTTGGCACCGTCCTTGGCGATGCCGCGTTCTTCGTATTCGCGGCCCACCATATAGCCAGTGATGTTCTGAAAGAAGACCAGAGGTGTGCGGTTCTGATTGCAAAGCTGCATGAAATGCGCCGCCTTCAGCGAGCTGTCGTTGAACAACACCCCGTTGTTGGCAAGGATGCCAACCTTGTAACCCCAGATATGGGCAAAGCCGCAAACCATCGTGGTGCCATAGTCGGGCTGGTATTCGTGAAAGCGCGAGCCATCGACGATCCGCGCCAGAACCTCGCGCATATCAAACTGGGTTTTCCGGTCCTTGGGGATGATCCCATAAAGCTCCTTGGGGTCGTAGTATGGCTCTTCAAAAGCGGCGGTTTCGATGATCGTTTTCGGGGTGCGCTTCCATTGGCTGACAATCTCGCGCGCCAGTGAAAAGGCGTGCTGTTCAGTGGCGGCTCGGTAGTCGCCGGTTCCCGAAACCGAGGTATGCATAACCGCCCCACCAAGTTCCTGAACACCGACCTCTTCGCCGGTGGCCGCCTTGACCAGCGGGGGACCGCCAAGGAAAATCGCGCCTGTGCCTTCGATGATGATGTTGTAGTCGCTCAGCGTCGGCACATAGGCACCGCCAGCCGTGCAGTGTCCGCCGACCACGGCAATCTGCGGGATATTGGCCTGGCTCAGCTTGACCTGGTTGCGGAACACCCGCCCGCCCAGATACCGGTCGGGAAACACCCCGTGCTGCAGCGGCAGGAAACCGCCCGCGCTGTCGCAGATATGGATGACCGGCAGGCGGTTTTCCAGCGCGACATCCAGAAGACGCACGACCTTTTTGACCGTATGTGGATACCAAGCCCCGCCCTTGACGCTAGCGTCGTTGGCGTGGATGGCGACCTCGCGACCCTGCACAATACCGATGCCCGTCACCACAGCGGCGCCAGGCACGGTGCCATCGTATTCGCGACAGGCGGCAAGTGTGGAAAACTCCAAAAACGGAGTGCCGGGGTCCAGCAGCAGTTTCAACCGCTCGCGCACGCCCAGTTTGTTCTGGCGGGCAAGGCGGTCGATATCGCGTTGCGGACGTTCGAAACGCGCCGCGTGCTGGCGGGCGTGGAATTCCTTCAGCCGTTCAGACATGGCGGCGAAATTTGCCTTGTAGTCGGCGGCATTGGTGTCGATCTGACTTTCAATCCTGCGCATTGTCACTCCTCCTCCGGGGCCAATTGGGCCAGGATGTCTTTCAGACCAAAACTGTCGCCTTCGGCGAATGGCATTTCGGCAACGACCCCGCCGCGCGGCGCCGTCAGTGTGGTTTCCAACTTCATGCTTTCGATCACCAGAAGCGGCTGGCCTTCTTCAACCGCATCGCCGGGTTTAACCGCAACCGACACCACGACACCCGGCATGGGCGCCACCAATCGGTCGTCGCTCGCGCCACCGTCGCTTCCGGCCAGGCGTTCGGCGGGATCAACCCGCCCGACTTCGTAGGTTCGCCCGTCCATGTGCACAAAAGTTGCTTCCGGCCCCACGGCCAGTCGCAATTCGCGCACAACACCCTTGGCCCGCAGCTTGTAACCGCCCGGCAGACCCGTCGGGTCCAATTGGCAGGTAACAGCGCCAGTGGGGGTATTGAGCACGAACCGGCTGCCATCATGACCCAACCAGCAATCAGTCTCTTCTCCGTCGATCTGAAAAATCCGTTGCATCAGTTTCTCCACCCGCCCATCTTGCGGTACATTTCCGGTATCTGCATTACGTCACTCACCAGGCGCTCGTCCGATAGGGCCGCCGCCGCTATCAGCAAGTCAGAGACATCTTCGCCCGGCGCGGTCAGCGTTTCGGATTGTTCAGCCAGGAAGCCAGTTGAAACGTCACCAGAGGCGAAATCCGGATGTGCAAGGATTGCATCCAGGTAACCAGTGTTGGTCGTTACCCCGAGAATCACATAGCTTTGCACCGCGCTCCGGGCACGGGCGATGGCCTGCGCGCGATCCGGGCCATGTACGATCAGCTTGGACAACATCGGGTCGAAGTCGGTTGTCACCTTGCCGCCATCCAGAATGCCGCTGTCCACGCGGATCCCCTCGCCCTGGGGTTCGTCCAGCAGCAGGATATCGCCGATCGCGGGCCGGAAATCGGCCGTCGCGTCCTCGGCGCAGATGCGCAGTTCGATCGAGTGTCCGGTTTGGGGAATATCCGCCTGCACGGCGCTCAGCCCGTCGCCCGCCGCGACACGCAGCTGCTCGGCAACCAGATCGAAGCCGGTCACCAGTTCGGTCACCGGATGTTCGACCTGAAGGCGGGTGTTCATTTCCAGGAAATAAAAGGCCCCGTCCTGCGCATAGATGAATTCAACGGTCCCTGCCCCGCGGTATTTGACGGCACGGGCAATTCCGGCAGCGGTCTCGCAGATCTCATCCCGTTGCTCGGGGGTCAGCGCCGGTGACGGCGTTTCCTCGATAATCTTCTGGAACCGGCGCTGGATCGAACATTCACGTTCCCAGAAATGGACCACGTTGCCCTGTCCGTCGCCCATCACCTGCACCTCGATATGGCGCGGGCGTTCGATATAGCGTTCGACGAAAAGCCGCCCGTCGCCGAAATATCGTTCGCCTTCGCGGCGCGCGGTTTCGATTTCGGTTTCCAGCGTGCTGTCCTCGCGCACAACGCGCATGCCCTTGCCGCCACCGCCGGCCGAGGGTTTGATCAGCAGCGGATAGCCCACGGCGCGGGCGCGTTCGACAAAGCTCGCCGGATCATCATCCTCGATCGCCGAGGGGGCGACGGGAAACCCGTGTTCCTCGACAAAGGCGCGGGCGCGGACCTTGTCCCCCATCAGGTCGATGACCTCGGACGTCGGGCCGACAAAGGTCACTCCGGCTTTTTCCAGCGCCGCGACAAAACCGGCATTCTCTGACAGAAAGCCATAGCCGGGATGCACCGCATCCGCGCCGATCTTTGTTGCCGCCGCGACGATCTGCGGAATATCGAGATAGGCGGCCACGGGCGTCGGGCCGTCGATCATCACGACCTCATCTGCGATCAGATGCGCCGGCCCCTCTTGCTCGGCGACATGACGCAACACGGCCGTCGCAAGCCCGCGGGCCTTGGCGGTGCGCAACACGCGCGCCGCGATCTCGCCCCGATTGGCGACCAGGAGTTTCGAAATGGTCATGGTGTCGTCCTCTTAGTTCCGGGCCGCGGCATTCAGTCCGTCACGTGCAGCCAGATCGGCTGGCACGGGAATTTCGATATCAAGCAGCATCTGCGCGAACCCTTTGCCCTGCGGGTCTATGCGAACCGAGGCGATGCCGCCACCGCCAAGCGATTCATGCAACAGGAAATTCAGCGAATGGCTTCCAGGCAAGTCGAACCGTTCTACCCTGCCGTCGCAGACATGGGCGAAATAGTCCTTCACCACCTCTTCGCTGAGAGCCGAGCGGATATATGGCAGGTAGTCCGGCTTGCGCGCGAGGATGCCGATATTGGCGATGTCCCCCTTGTCGCCCGAGCGGCCCCAGGCCAGATCGACGAGGCGGACCTTGACAGCGTCCGGGCCGGGCTCGCGGCTATCTGCGGGCGGTGCGGCAGGTGGATCAAGGTGGACTGGCGTAGTGGCCACGCTCACGGGCACATCCTTGCCGTCGACCTCGACCGCGACGGGGGTCTCGGCCTTGCTCTGAAGGAAGGAGAACAGGCGGACCACCGGTTGCACCTTGGGCCGTCCGGCGAAGAACCCGGTCAGACCCTGCGCGGTCGAAATCGCCATCGGTGCTATTTCGCCGGCAAAGATGTTCAGCGCGGCGCGATCGTCATGGACCGCGCCGATCTTGAGCACCACCTCGCGGGTTCGGGCGCGCGCATTTGCGCCATAGGCCGCCTCGGCCCCCAGCACCTCGACGCTGACCTGCCGAAAATCGCCCATGTTGCGGTCGCGGAAAATCCGGCGACAGCGGGTCAGGATCGCCTCGGCCACACGTTCGGCCTTGGCGGGTGCATCAATCGCGGCCAGTGTCAGGGTAGAGACCGCGCGCCAGCCATCGGCATGGGTCGCCGACACCTTGTAGCTGTCGGTGCGCCCAAGCCCCCTGCCGCCCTTGACCAGCACCTGATCGGGTCCGACCTGCTCCAGGGTGACCCCGGACCAGTCGCAGATCACGTCGGGCAACAGGTAGGCGCGCGGATCCCCGATTTCATAGAGCATCTGCTCTCCGACTGACCCGGGCACGACCAGCCCGCCGGTGTCAGGCGTCTTGGTCATGATGAAACTGCCGTCTTCGGACGCCTCGACGATGGGCATGCCCATATTGTCCCAACCCGGCACGTCCTGCCAGTCGGTGAAGTTGCCGCCGGTTCCCTGGGGGCCGCATTCGATCAGGTGGCCGGCCAGCGATCCCTGGCTGAGCTTGTCCCAGTCATCGTCGCCCCAGCCGTATTCATGCATCAGGGGACCAAGCGCGACCGCGCTGTCGGCGCAGCGTCCGGTGATCACGATGTCGGCCCCGGCATCCAGCGCGGCAGCGATGGGGCGGGCACCCAGATAGGCATTCATGCTCCAGATATCATCTGGAAATGCGACACCCGAGAACATTTCCGTCTGACCGTTTTTGCGAATTTCATCGGCCCTGGGCAACAGGTCATCGCCTAGCACGACTCCGATGGACAGATCGATCCCGGCCTGGGCGGCGGCTTTGGCAAGCGCATCGCTGCAGCCACGCGGGTTCACGCCCCCTGCATTGGCAACGACCTTGATCCCTTTTGCCTTGATATCCGGCAACCAGGGTGCCAGCGCCTTGACGAAGTCCGGCGCATAGCCCGTCTCGGGCGCTTTGGCGCGGGCCCGCGCCATCAGCGACATTGTCACCTCTGCCAGATAGTCAAACACCAGATAGTCGATCTCGCCCTTTGAGACCAGTTGACCGATCGCTTCCGGCGTATCGCCCCAGAAGCCCGACGCGCATCCGATGCGCAGCTTGCGTTCCGACATATTCCTCTCCTCCCCGTTTGATCAGCGGCCCGTCCATTCAGGTTTGCGCTTCGAGATGAAGGCATCAAAGCCTTCGCGCGCGTCTTCGGTCTGCGCCACACGCGGTAAAAGTGTTTCTGCAAACCGCATCTGCTGCGGATAGGTCATATCCTCCATCGCGTGACAGGCGTATTTTCCCAGCCGGATCGCGCTCGGCGACTGCGCGGCGATCTGGGCAACCAGTTCTGCAACCTTGTCGTCCAGCCCCGCGGCATCGGTCACATAGTTGACCAGATTGAACTGCAGGGCTTCCTCGGCCGTCAGAGGAACGCCGGTGATGAACATCTCCATCAGCCTCCGCCGGGGCAGCACGCGCATCATGGGTGGCACGATCGTCATGGGAAACAGACCCACCTTCACTTCCGGCGTTCCGACGCGGGCATGATCCGCCATCACAGCCAGATCGCAGGCACAGATGATGCCCGCTCCCGCCCCCATCGCGACGCCATTGATGCGCGCGATCGTTGGCTTTCGGCACGCCTGTATCGTCTCGAACAACCTTCCGGCAAAATGATCCGGGTCCGCCGGATCCTGAACAAACGGGCCGCCATCCGCCCCCGCCTTGATGTCGCCCCCGGCACAGAAGGCGCGCTCGCCCTCGCCGGTCAGAACGATCACGCGGCAATCGCTGTCCCTCTCGGCAGCACATATGGCGGCCATGATCCCGTCTGCGACCTCACGGTTGAGGGCATTTCGATTATCAGGACGTCGAATCGTGATACGCACTTCTTTGCCGAGCACCTGCGATTGAACAACGCTCTCAGTCATTTCCGAAGTTCCCCCCTGCATTCAGGACGCCGCGCTTTCTTACGTCAGGTCGTCAAAAGCTTGGCTTGATCTATTTTCTAACATGTGTTTGATTTTGGTCAACAACGCAAACAACATTTTTCGGGAGGACGATATGACCGCTCAAAGTGAGGCCATCTCGGCTGATCTGGAAGCCATCAGGGCGAACTATTCTTTGACTGATGAGCAACGCCAGATCGTCGATCACGTGGATCGGGTATCGCGCGAGGTGCTGCACCCGCTGCAGGCGCGCATGGATGACGAGGAATGGTGGCCCGATGATCTGTTCAAGCAGATGGGCGAGCTGGGCCTGCTGGGGATTACCGCGCCGGAGGAGCTGGGCGGATCGGGGCAGAACGAGTTCACCCAGGCGCTGGTGTCCGAGGTGATTTCGAAGTGGAATCCGGCTGTGGGCCTCTCGCACGGGGCGCATGACAACCTGTGCCTGAATAACCTGCTGCGCAATGGCTCCGAAGAGCAGGTGAAGAAATACGTGCCGGGCCTTTGCTCGGGCGAGCTCGTCGGTGCTTTGGGCCTGACCGAACCGGGTGCGGGATCCGATGCGCTCGGATCCATGGCCACCACTGCCCGCCGCGACGGTGATGATTATGTCATCAACGGCTCGAAGATTTACATCACCAACGGCCCCATTGCCGATGTGATCCTGCTTTATGCCAAAACCGACAAGTCGAAGGGCGCCAAGGGCATTTCTGCTTTCATCATCGAGACGGACAATCCCGGTTTCAAGGTGGCGCAAAAGCTTGACAAAATGGGCTTTCGCGGCTCGCCAACCGGAGAACTGGTGTTTGAGGATTGCCGCGTACCCGCATCCGCCATGGTTGGACCGGAAAACACCGGCGTTTCGGTGGTAATGAGCGGGTTGGATCTGGAGCGTGCTATGGTTGCCTCAGTCTGCGTTGGCATGGCCGAACGCGCCCTGGAACTGGGGCTGGAATACGCCAAGATTCGCGAACAGTTCGGCAAGCCGATTGCAAGTTTCCAGATGATGCAGTCGAAACTGGCCGAGATCTACACCGAGGTCGAAACCGCGCGCGCCTTCGGTTATCGCGCGCTGGCCGCCTGTACCGGGTTGCCGAAAGGGGCCGGGGGCCGCGGCGAAATCCACAAACTGACGGCGGCGGCCTGTCTTTACGCCGGCGAGGCATTCAACAAGGCGGTGACCGAAGCCTGCCATATTCATGGTGGCTCTGGCTACATGCAGGACACCGAGATCAACCGGCTGTTCCGCGCCAACAAGCTGCTGGAAATCGGCGCGGGTACAAGCGAAGTCCGCAAGATCATCATTGCCGAAGAACTTTTGCGCGCCTGAGGGGGACGAGACAATGAACAAGCAACTGCGCAACGACACCGCTCTGCCAACACATTTCATGACGGACGAACAGCAGGCCCTGGCCGATCAGGCCGGCAAGTTCTTCATGTCCGAATTCCACCATCTGAACGCGGAAATGGACGATACTGATGACCTGCCGCCTTCGGTTTTCCCCAAGCTGGGCGAGATGGGATATCTCGGCCTGAACGTGCCGCCGGAATTCGGCGGGGCCGGGCTCGACTTTACCTCGGCCTGTATCATCACCGAGGAAATGTCTAGGGCCTCGGCGGCCATCGGACTGACCCATGTGGCCCATGACAATTTGTGCGTCAACAACATCTATCGCAACGCCAATGACGAGTTGCGCCGAAAATACCTGCCGGGCCTGTGCAACGGCACGCTGGTGGGTGCTCTGGGCCTGACCGAACCCGGCGCGGGGTCCGATGCGCTTGGCTCGATGCGGACCACGGCCAAAAAGGATGGCGACGACTACATCCTGAACGGCGCCAAGATCTACATCACCAATGGGCCGATTGCCGATCTGGTGCTGGTCTATGCCAAGACATCGCCCGAAAAAGGGGCCAAGGGCATTTCCGCCTTTATCGTGGAAACCGACACGCCCGGTTTCAAGGTGGCGCAGAAGCTCAACAAGATGGGATTCCGCGGCTCGCCGACGGGCGAACTGGTATTCGAAGATTGCCGTGTTCCGGCCAGAAACATGGTCGGCAAGCTGGATGGCGGGGTTGCCGTTACCATGTCCGGACTTGATCTGGAACGTGCCATCGTCTGTTTCAACGCTCTGGGCATTGCGCAGCGGGCGCTGGATATTTCCATCGATTACGCCAAGACACGCCAGCAATTCGGCAAACCGATCGCCAGTTTCCAGATGGTTCAGGCGATGCTGGCCGACATGTATACGCAGATCGAGGCCGCGCGCAGCCTGTCCTTGCGCACCGCTGCCATGTGTGAAGGCCTCGAAGAGGGCGAAGGCGGGCGCGGCGAAATCCACAAGCTCACCGCTGCGGCGATCTACAAGGCCGCTGAGGCGACATCCTTCGTGCTGGACAAAGCTGTCCAGATTCACGGCGGCTCAGGCTACATGCGTGATACCGAAGTGAACCGGCTGTACCGGACCGGTCGCGTGCTTGAGGTCGGCGCGGGCACCCAGGAGGTTCGCAAACTCATCATCTCCGGCGAATTGCTGAAGAACTAAGGGGGCGGAACATGAGCGAAGCGAAATCAAGGCGTTACGCGTCGGATCTCATGGCGGGCCAGGTTGCCCTGGTCACGGGGTCTGGATCTGGAATGGGCCGGGCGACGGCGATCGAAATGGCCGCTTGCGGAGCCAGGCTTGCGCTGTTCGCGCGCCGGGAAGAGCCGCTGGAAGAGACCGCCGAAATGATCCGCGCGGCGGGGGGCGAGGCCTTCGTCGTGCCCGGAGACACCCGCGACGAAGACAGTATTGAAACTGCGATGGGGCGGATCAAGGACCACTATGGGCAGTTGGATGTCTTGGTGAACAATGCCGGCGGCCAGTATATCGCGGCCGCCCGCGATATCACCAACAAGGGCTTCGAAGCCGTGATCCGCAACAACCTGATCGGATCTTGGCAGATGACCCGGGCAGCGGCGGATCACTTCATGTACGACAATGGTGGATCGGTTGTGTTTGTCACCGCCATCTCTGCGCGCACCGCGCTTACCGGCTTTACACACACCGTCGCCGCCCGCGCCGGTGTGACGGGCATGATGAAAACGCTGGCCGCCGAATGGGGCGAGTACGGCATCCGGCTGAACTGTGTCGCGCCGGGCACGATCAAGACCGATGCGCTTGGCCGCTATCCGATTCCGCCGGAACAGTGGAAAAAGCTGAACCGCTCGGTGCTAAACCGGATGGGGGCGGCCGAGGACATCGCAGGCACGATCATTTTCCTGGCCTCGAAACTTGGCGGTTTCATCACCGGAGAAGACATTTATGTAGACGGCGGTGAGACCTTGCATATGGGTCATGACGCGCGGGACATGATCAACCCCGCGATGTTCGAAAAACGCGAACGGGGAGATGGCAAGAATGAATAAACAGCCCGTCCTTCTGGAGATTTCCGACAGGATCGCCACGGTTACGCTGAACGATCCCGAGCGGCGCAACCCGGTCACCGGAAACGACATGATCGCTGCCCTTCTGAAGACCTTCGCCAAGGTGCAGGCCGATCCTCAGGTCAGCGTGATGATCCTGACCGGCGCCGACCCGGCCTTTTGTGCCGGCGGCGACATCAAGGAAATGAACGATCCCGACAGCGTGTTCCGCAAGGAGCCGCTGGCGGCGGCGCAGAGCTATGTTGATGGGGTGCAGCGGCTGCCGCTTGCGCTCTACAACATGGATATTCCGACCATCGCCGCAGTCAACGGCCCGGCGGTGGGCGCGGGGTGCGACCTGACCATGATGTGCGACATGCGCATCGCGTCGGAAAAAGCAAGGTTCGGCGAGGTGTTTCTGAATCTCGGAATCATTCCGGGCGATGCGGGCAGCTGGTTCCTGTTGCGTCGTCTGGGCCACCAGAAGGCCGCCGATCTGACCTTCTCAGGGCGCATGGTCGAGGCCAAGGAAGCGCTGGAGCTTGGTATGGTGCTTGAACTTGTGCCTCATGAAAAATTGATGGAACGTGCCCGCGAACGGGCCGCTGTCATCGCCGCGAAACCGCCGCGTGCGGTGCGGGTCGCCAAGCGTCTGATGCGCAATGCCGAACGGATGGACCTGCCGGATTTCCTGAATTCCGCGGCGGCCTATCAGGCGCTCATGCATCAGACCGAAGACCACCACGAGGCGGTTGCTGCGTTCGTCGAAAAACGAAAACCCAATTTCACGGGGCGTTAAAGGAAAGATCGCATGTCAGACATCACCCAAAAGAAGATGGAGCAAATCGCGCAGATGTGGAATGCGCGCGGCAAGGGTCTGATAACGCATATGGCGCTTGAGATCGAAGAGGTCTCGACGGAAGGTGTTCGGGTTCGGATGCCGTTCAATCCGGACTTTTGCGTCGATGCGGAACAATCGCTGCTCCACGGTGGTATCCTGACGGCACTTCTGGACAGTGTCTTTGGACTGGCGAACTTTGTTGCCATCGAAGGCGTCAGTACCATGGCCACTCTTGACCTCAGAGTTGATTACCTGCGCCCGGCCCGTTCACGCGCGGATGTCATCGTTCAAGCGCATTGTTTTCGCAAGACCCGCCACATCGCCTTCAATTCCGGCAGCGTCTGGTTCGCGGGCCATGAGGATGCTGAAATAGCCAGGGGAACCGCCTCGTTTGCATTGACGCGCGGCGAAACCAGCCTGTTTGACGCAATGACAAAAGGAAAAACCTCGTGATGGACGTGCAAACTGTCAATGCCAATGTATCCCGGGTGCCGTTCTTCCGATTTCTCAACTTTGAGGTCAGAAGTCTAGACAGTCTCCATGCTGAGGCGGAAATGACCTTTGATGACCGCCATATCGGTAACCCGATCATGGAGTACTACCATGGCGGCATAATCGCGAGTTTTATGGAGGCCACTGCCGCCATCGCGGTACAGCCCGATTTCGCCGACGTTCCGGCCAAGCCGATCAACCTGACCGTCGATTACCTCAGACCCGGTGTGAAGGGACCGCTTTTTGCCCGCGCTAACGTCACGCGCAAAGGCAAGCGGATGGCAAGCGTCAGCGTGCTCAGCTGGCAGACGGATCGGGAAAAGGCGGTTGCCGAAGGGCTGTATCACTTCCTTCTGGTCTGACCGGGGCAACCGCTTTCAGGGCTACCTTGTCCTGTGGACGGGGCCGCTTCCCGGTTACAAATGCCTTCCAGTAACAGATTGATGAGCATGCTGGAGAATTCAGGCAGTGATAGATATCCTTCCACTCCTGCCTTGTTCGGGTCGAACCATTCCACCGTCCAGTTTAAGGCACCCAACATCACCTGGCGCAAGGGGACGATCTTGATATCCGACCGTATGGCACCGTCGTCCTGAGCTTCACGGAGTATCCAATCCCAGAGTTTTCCATACTCATGGCGAATACCCCTGTGCCTCTCCCTGAAATGATTGGGGAGCATTCCATAACTTCGGATGTTCGCCGAGGTAAATTCGCTTGCCTTGAAGAGGAAATCCAGGTGCGTCCAGATTGCGGTCGCTATCCTGGCGTGATGATCGTAGGGGGCATCGAATTGCCGAACGGCGGCTTCGACACCTGATAGCAGGTCCTTTAGTCCGGCGTTCAGCACTTCGTCAACGATCGCGTCCTTGGAATTGAAGTGGTAATAGACGCTGCCCGCTTTCAAGCCAGCATTGTCCGCGACCTTTCTCAGAGTCGTCGCCTTGTAGCCATTGTCCCTCAGAACGCGCGCTGCGGCCGTTAGTATTTCTGCACGGGTCTTAGCCGCCTTGCTGCCAGGGTCCGGAGTTTTGACGGGAGTGGCGGGACACAGCTTCAAGCCTTCTGTATCAGCACTGTCATGCAAACACATTCCGTCAAGTATCAGCTTACTCATTCGTTCCGCGAGGATGCGCACCGGATACTTGTCGACATCGTACCATTCCACGGTCCAGTTCATGGCACTCAGGATGAACTGGCGGATCACAGCAGTGGATATGTCACTTCGAAGGTGGCCGGCGCGTTTGGCGTCATTCAGGAATTTGCCCCAGGCACCTGCATATGATGCACGCAATTCGCGATGCAGGGCGCGTGTTTCGTCCGACAACATCGGATAGTTCCGAATATTAGCTGACGTAAAGTCACTGTCGGTCAACAGATAGGTAAGGTGTGTTTCAATCAGGGTTCCGAAAGTCTTGCGAAAATCCTCCGAACTTGTCGGTGCCGGCCGAACGATTTCACTGACCGTCTGATATAGTTGACGGACGCCAATTTCGAGAACTTCGCTCAGAATTTGGTCCTTGGATTGAAAATGGTAATAAATGCTGCCGGCCTCAATGCGGGCTTCCTGCGCGATGTCGCGCATCGTCGTTGCATGATAACCTTGATACCGAAAAAGTCGCGCGGCCGCAGCGAGTATGGCTTCGCGGGTCCTCTCCGACTTGCTTAGATCGTCATACACTATCTTGGTATCTTCACTCTGTCGTGCCATCCATTGTCGATACTTGTTGGCCCTGTGGCTGTCCATTGCAATAAATCTAACAGACGTTAGAATACATCCGAGAGAGTGTCGAATCAACTCTTTTCAAGGTGCAACGGAAGAGGAGGACCTCCACATGCGAGGATTGAGTGGAAAACGGGTCGTCGTGACCGGCGGTGGGAGCGGCATCGGCCGAGCGGTTTGCGAACGGTTCGGCGCAGAGGGCGCCGAAGTTGCCGTTTTCGATCTGAACAAGGATGGGGCGGATGAAACTGTCCGACTGATCATCGACGCGGGTGGAAAGGCCCAGGCCTTCAAAGCGGACATCACCGATCGTTCTCAGGTCGACATGGCAGTGGCCGCGTTCGAGGCCGGAGGCCCGATTGACGTGCTGGTGAACAACGCCGGCTGGGACGTGATCAAACCGTTCCTCGATACCGATGCCGATCTTTGGAAAAAGGTCATCGACATCAATCTTTATGGCCCGCTCAACATGCATCACGCGGTGCTTCCGGGCATGGTCAAGAACGGCAGCGGCCGCGTGGTCAATATCGCGTCCGACGCCGGACGCGTCGGATCATCCGGCGAGGCTGTGTATTCGGCCTGCAAAGGTGGCATCATCTCGTTTACCAAGACCGTGGCGCGCGAACTTGCACGCAATGGCATTCAATTGAACGCGGTCGCCCCCGGACCGACCGACACGCCTCTGTTCGCGCAGGTTGCCGAAGGCGAGGCCGGTCAAAAGATCGCTGAGGGTCTCAAGCGGGCGATTCCGATGAAGCGCCTGGCGCAGCCGTCAGATTACCCGGGCATCATCTGTTTTCTGTCGTCCGACGACGCGGGATTCATCACCGGTCAGGTGATTTCGGTTTCGGGCGGCTTGTCCATGCACGGTTGAAACGCTGACAGCTGCGACGGAGACAAGGCGCTGCTGCCAAACCGTGCCAAGAGTTACTCCTCGACTGGCCGCGCCTTATGTGCGGCCCCTTTTTATTGTAGAAAGGTTGCGAATGTTTCAGCCAAGCTCTGAAATCCAGCGAACAAGCACGCTGACCGCTTTTCTGAATGACTGTGAGATTGACAGCTACGAGGAGCTCGTCGGCCTATCGAACGAAGAGCCCGAATGGTTCTGGGGCCGGATCATCGACCATGCCGGCATGCGGTTCGCGCAGCCTTACACCCGGTTGCGAGATATCTCCACAGGGCCCGAATCGATCAGATGGGCCGTGGGAGGCACGTTGAATCTGACAGAAACCTGTCTTGACGCCCGAATTGCCGATGGCCTGGGCGACAAGACCGCAATCGACTGGGTCGGTGAAGACGGAAGCCGCCGTCGCTGGACCTACTTCGACCTTGCCGCCGAAGCCTCCCGCGTCGCCTCGGCCCTTGCCGCGCGCGGTGTAATGCCGGGTCAGGCGGTGGGCATTTATATGCCGATGATCCCCGAAATCGAGGCCGCGCTTCTGGGTATCGCGCGGCTGGGCGCGGTTGCGGTACCGCTGTTCTCCGGCTTTGCGCCCCATGCCATCGTATCGCGCCTGAGCGATGCGGATGCCGTAGCGGTGTTGACAGCGGATGCCACACCCCGACGAGGCAAGCCGGTCTGGATGGAGGCGACCCTTGCCCAGGCTTTGACCGACGTACCATCGGTTCATACCGTTATCAGCCTGCGACGGTTCGGCGGTGCAGTGGCCGATCCGGTCCGCGATCTGGACTGGAGCGAAACCATAGGCCGCGCCAGTCCGGAGTTTGCCGCCGTTCCGGTCAAGGCCGAAGACACCTTTCTGATCGCCTATACTTCGGGCACCACCGGGCGGCCCAAGGGCGTCGTGCATACCCATTTGGGCGTGCAGGCGAAGGCCACGGCCGATATCCTGCTTTGTCTCGACATGAAACGGGACGACCGGCACCTCTGGATGACCGACATGGGGTGGGTCATGGGACCGCTCACCCTATTGTCGGTGCTCTTGGCCGGTTCGACTCTGGTACTGGCCGAGGGCGCACCATCAATGTCCGGCGATCCCTTCAGGCTGCTGCGTCTTGCGTCCGAAATGGAGGTCACACATCTCGGCGTGGCCCCGACTCTGATACGGCAGTTCATGACGCAGGATACGGAAACTTTGTCGGGCTACGACCTGTCGCCCCTGCGGATTGTCGCCTCGACCGGTGAACCTTGGACCGACGACGCCTGGCTCTGGCAGCTCGATCATATCTGCCGCCGCCGCGCCGTGCCGCTGAACATCTCGGGCGGGACCGAGCTTTTTGGCGCGATCCTGACCTCGACCGTGCTACACGAGATCAAGCCCGGCGGATTTTCGGCCCAGGCACTTGGCGTCGGCGCCAAGGTGCTGCGGGAAAACGGCAGTGAAGCCGCGCCGGGCGAGGTGGGGGAACTGGTGGTGACTCAACCGCCTTTGGGTTTGACCCCGGCCATCCGGGGCGACCGCGAGCGCTACCTTGAAACCTATTGGTCCACCTTCCCGGGCATGTGGCGACACGGAGATTGGGTGCGCTGCGATCCGGACGGGACATGGTATATCCTGGGCCGGTCCGACGACACGCTGAACATCGCCGGCAAACGCATCGGCCCGCCCGAGATTGAGGCGGCCCTGACCGAAACCGGAGAGGTGGTGGACGCCGCTGCCATTGCTGCACCCGACGATATCAAAGGCGTGGCCGTCGTCTGCGTCTGTGTGGCAGCCCAGGGCGTCACGCCTGACGCAGAGCTTGTGGAGCGGCTCAAGGATCGGGTCGGAGAGATCGTCTCGAAACCCTTCCGCCCGCGCGAGATCCACTTTGTCGAGGCCCTGCCCAAGACCCGCAGCATGAAAACCATGCGCCGGATCGTGCGCGCGGCCTTTCTGGGCGAAGATCCGGGCGATCTGTCGTCGATCAGCAACCCGGAAACCATTCAACCCATCGCAGACCTGCAAAAGGAAAAGCCATGATCACTGTTTTCGGAGCCACGGGCACCACCGGCGCCCCTCTTGTCGATACGCTTATGGCAAAAGGCGCGACCGTGCGTGCTGTCACCAGCGACCCTTCCAGGCTCGATGCGCTAAAAGCCAAAGGATGCGAGGCGGTCGTTGCGAATTTCACGGACCCTGCCGCGCTGGCGCGGGCCTGTGACGGGGCAGAAAAGATATACCTGGTCACGCCTGCCCATCTGGACATGCGTCAGTGGAAGGCGAATGTGATCGCGGCGGCCAAGACCGCGGGGGTGCGCCATGTTGTCGTGGCCACCGGGCTTGGCGCCTCGCCCAAGGCGGGGCTGACATTTGGGAAATGGCATTCCGAAACCCAGGAACTGCTGAAGCAAAGCGGCCTTGACTGGACCTTCGTCCAGCCGACCTATTTCATGCAGAACCTGCTCTGGCAGGCCGGCAATATTGCAAAAGATGGGGTCTATTACGACGATCTGGGCGGCCCTGTGGCCTGGGTCGACGCCCGCGACATCGCGGATGTCGCCGCCGAGGCGCTGACCGCTCCGGGGTACGAAGGCAAGGCTCTTGGTCTGACCGGGCCCGAAGCTCTTACCGGAGAAGATATCGCCGCCCTCCTGTCCAGGGTGACCGGGCGCACTGTCACCTGCGCACCCCTGTCGGCCGAAAATGCCAAGGCGGGCATGGTGGCTGGCGGAATGCAGGACGAGGTCGCCAGAGCCATGGTCGAATTGGCTTCCATCGCGCCCAAGGGCTACCTTGCCGGCATCGAGACCACGGTCAGCGATGTGATGGGACGCCCGGCGCGCCGATTTGCCGATTTCGTCGCCGAGAACCGGGATGCTTTCGTCAAGTAACCTGATGGCGCCGCCGCTTTATCTCGAACTGGCGCCGACTGAGGAAGCGGCCAAACAGATCGACCATTTGTTCGTGTTCCGCGATACCGGTGTGCTGAGCGGTGGTGGACGCGGGCGGTTCGCAACCGACCTCTTTACCCTTTCGGTAACGCGCGACGACAGCGGCGGCGGGCGCGTATCGCTGGCAGAACCGCGCCCCTATTTTTCGCCCCGCCCAAGGCCATTCCAGGGTGTCGTGGCCGGGCTGCGACTGTCGTCACGACCGCAGCGATTTCCCGACTCCACAGGGCTGGACATGCTGGCCTCAGAACTGGCCCGGATTCAGACCGGGGACGATGACCTGCCTGCGCTCATCGCGGTGCTTGACGGCCTTGCGAGAGACCTGCGCTTTGCCGCACCAACCGGAGCTTACAGCGACCGGACCAAACGTCGAAAGGTGCGGGCGGAAACCGGCGTGTCGCGGCGGCGGCTTGCGACCTTGCGACGCTTTCGCCGGGCTCTCGGGCAGCTTGCGTCAAAGACCCTGCCGCTGAGCGATCTGGCGCTGGACGCCGGATATTACGATCAATCTCACTTGTCCGCCGCTTGCCGGATCTTCGCCGGCAAACCGCCCGGCGCGTTGCGCGCTCTGTCTATTCCGCGTCGTTTTGACCTTTTGCTACAAGATACGCGCCTCAAAGACCGCCTAAGATTGGTCATTGACGAATGAAATCGAAGAGGAAGACCCGCCATGACACAATTCAAACCGAAAAACCCCGACTATGACGCACGCGTGCGCAACAGTTTCGATCGCCAGAAGGCAATGAACACGTTGGGGATCAGCATTGCCGAGTTGTTACCCGGCCGCATCGTTCTGGAAATGGCACATCAGGTTGCACTGACCCAGCAGCATGGGTTTTTGCATGCCGGAATCGTGTCGACAGCGCTGGACAGCGCCTGCGGATACGCGGCCTTTTCGCTGATGCCAGCGGACGCGGCAGTGTTGACGGCCGAATTCAAGATCAACCTACTCAACCCGGCGGACGGCGCACGGTTTCGCTTCGTCGCTGACGTGGTGAAACCAGGCAGGACGCTGACCATATGCGAGGCGCGTGCCTATGCCGTGAAGGGCCAGGATGAAAAGCTCGTCGCAACGATGACCGGAACGCTCATGGCGCTGATCGGGCGGGCGGGGGTCGCGGACTGAGCGCAACCCGGCCGCAGCACATCCGATCCGGGCGGCCGGGCCGATTATTCAGACAGCTGGATCAGCTGTTCCAGCGGCTCGCGACCTCGGCCAACCGTTTCCCGTAGGCTCGCGCGGTATCCAGATCGCCGCCAGCAGGTTCAGACCTGCCAAGCGGTAATGTTAGCCTTTAGCAGTGCGGTCGCCGATTGTCCGTCGTCAGGGTTTTTCGGAGAGCTGAGACTGTATCGTAACGGAGGATCTGGTTCGGTTTCTGTTCAAGTTTATGCTGCAGCGGCCTGATGCTGCAACCGTAATTGGAACGGATGGACGCCCACGGTGCCGATGGGCTGCCGTCACGCCGGAGTTTCCAGTCAGGGCTGAGCTGGCGCACCATTCTGGCCAAGCGCGAGAATTTTCGTGCTGCCTTCGCCGGGTTCGACTTTCGGGAGTTGCGAACTTTGACGACAACGACATTGAGCGCCTACTTGCCGATGAAGGAATTGTTCGCTATCGAGGCAAGATCGAAGCCGTGATCAACAACGCTCGCCGTACTTTCGAGGTCGTCCAAGAGGAAGGCTCCTTCGCTGCATTCATCTGGCTATATGAACCTGCCAAGGACGACGCACTGCCACAAATGCGGTCCAAATCACCAGCGTCCGAGACCCTGTCCAAAGATCTACGAAAGCTTGGCTTCAAATTCGTGGGACCGACCACCGTATATGCATTCATGCAGGCCATGGGATTTATCAACGATCACGCAGAAGTCTGTTGGATGCGAAAGGACGTCGGAACAGCCCGAAACACCCTTCGCACACCGACATAGGCAACTGTCGGCCAATTAACGTGAAAAAAATCAGGGCCACTTAGCGTGGAAAGTCACAGACAGGTTTCGCGTCAGTCGACCGAGACTTCAGAGCCTTGAGAGTAGCGTGGCCAATTGAGCGGCGTCTTTGGGTTTCAGCTTTGCGCCGATCCTTTCCGACAGAACCCGTTCATAGATCGGCCACATCGCCCTCCTGACAGATTTACCCTTTTCAGAGATAGAAATGTTTTGACCTCGCCCATCTTCCGAGCAGTTCCGTCGGTCCACCAGCCCTGCTTTCACCATGCGGTCCAGCAACCGCGATGTACCGTATTGGGGTAACAAAATCCGGTCTTTGAGTTCGAATGGACGGAGTCCGTCCGGGCCTGCCTTCTCGAGTTCGAGAAGCGCGTCATACCATGCAAGTGGCGGGTATCCTGCCGATTTCAGAGACGATTCGACAGCCTCAAGCAAAACGCGGCTTTTAGTCATGAGGGCTGTCCAGGCGGCCTCAGTAGCATGGTCAATCTCGTTCATATCCAGCACATATCATATACATGTAAGTGCATCAACCTTGACGTCGCATGTGACGCGCTATATATAGATGCAAATGCATCGACATATGGGATCATATCATGTCACAATCGCACCTCACAGAATTTGGGATATTCCTGCTCCGTATAGCACTCGGTATCATGTTCCTGGCGCACAGCCTGTTTCTCAAGCTCTTCATTTTCACACTTCCCGGAACGGCGCAGTTCTTCGTTTCGATCGGGCTGCCCGGCTGGTTTGCCTATATGATCTTTGCAGTCGAGGCGATTGCCGGTGCCCTTTTGGTCCTCGGCGTACAGGCTCGGTGGGTCGCGTCGGCGACCGTGCCCATCTTGGCCGGAGCAACCTGGGCTCACTCAGGAAACGGCTGGATGTTCGGATACGAGAACGGCGGGTGGGAATACCCGGCCTATCTGACGCTGCTTGCCGTCGTGCAAGGACTTCTGGGCGACGGCCGTTTCGCCCTCAGCCCCTCCTTCGCGCCCGGCAACGTGCAGATGGAGGGAGAGACAACATGAGCCTCCACCTCATTAGCCATGCGCTCTGCCCATATGTGCAGCGCGCAGCGATCTCGCTCACTGAGAAAGGTGTCACGTTCGAGAGAACTCACATCGATCTTTCGAACAAGCCCGACTGGTTTCTTGCCATATCTCCGCTGGGCAAGACGCCTGTCCTGGTTGTGAACGGGACGCCGATTTTCGAATCTGCGGTTATCCTCGAATATCTTGAGGATACACAACCCCACGCACTTCATCCGCACGACGCTCTCGATCGCGCCCGCCACCGTGCCTGGATTGAATTTGGATCTGCTGTCTTGAACGACATTGCGGGGTTCTACTCGGCGCCGAACGATAAAGCGTTGGAAGCAAAAGTCGCGGCGCTCCGCGCAAAATTCCTTCGGCTGGACGCGGAGCTTGGGGAGGGACCATGGTTCGACGGCCACCAGTTCAGCCTCGTCGATGTCGTATTCGGCCCGGTCTTCCGCTATTTCGACGTTTTTGACGCCATCGGAGAGTTTGGCGTCTTCACAGGGCTTGCCCGTGTAAGGGCCTGGCGATATGAACTGGAGCGTCGGGTTTCTGTGAAGAGTGCCGTCAGTGAAGACTACCCGACTCTTCTGCGTGACTTCATCAGACGGCGCAATTCTTACCTGTCCCAGATCATGCAGACAGGAGGGCCGAAGAAGACTGTTACACAGGTGCAATCGGCTGATCGCCGATCACTTGATATCGTTCTGTCGGGCCGCAGTGCAGAACCGGACGTTTGAGTTCGCTTGGTGAATACCCGCTCTGTCCCGCACATCGGATAGTCGCCGACTTTCCCTTGAAGGCCCGCAGCAGCCCCAACCGGCACTTGCCGGCATTCCATGCCCGTCCGTGCGAAGCGCCGGGTGACCTGCTGCCCCCACAGCGCAACCGGGAACAAACCACCGATCGCGCTGATGAATGGCTCAGGGATCGAAGAATCCGCCTGAGCTCAAACCCCCGGGAAAACTCCAGCCGTGTGGTCCGACAGAGGGCAGCACGTCAATCGCGGGTCAATCTATCCCGGTTGGTGGACCACTTTCAGGGGGCTACTCCAAAGGGCGGGGATGAGAAGCTCGTCGCAACGATGACAGGAACGCTTATTTCGCTAGTGGGGCGAACGGGCGTGGCGGGGTGACGATCGGGTCGGAGCAAAAATTAATCTGCGAGCCGCGCTTCTAGGACATGCCGCTGGACCTTTCCGCTGGTCGATCTGGGAAAATCCTCGAACGCGATGAAGCGAATTTCGCGCGGCCGTTTGTAGCCTGCGAGGTTGTCGCGGCACAAATTCATCAGCGCTTCGGCATCCGGCCCGTCCTTGCCGCGGGCGACAAAGGCCACCGGACTTTCGCCCCATTTCACGTCAAATGCCCGTACGACTGCGGCATCGACCACCCCGGGATGAGATAGAAGAACACGCTCGATCTCCGCAGGATAGACGTTCTCGCCGCCGGTCTTGATCAAGTATTTGGCCCGGTCCACAAAGTCGATGGTTCCGTCCGCATTGCGCCGGAACAAGTCGCCCATGTGGAAAAAGCCGTTGCGAAAGTCATGGGCATTGGCGTCGTCCGCGTTCCAGTACCCTGAAAACAATGTCGGACCCCGCACAGCCATTTCGCCTGGCGTTCCATCCGTCACTTCTTGGTCGTCGGGATCGACGAGCCGAACCTCGCAAAGTGCGCTGATGCGCTTGGAAAGGCGGTCCGGAGTCACACCTGGCGCAATTAGATCGGCGGACCCCGGCGGCAGGCCGGTTTCGGTTGCGCCGAAGGAATTCAGATAGGGTGTGTGGAGAAGGGCTGTCAGTTCCGCGATCTGATGCGGCGGCACCAGATCGGCCATGGCGCCGCAAACTTTGATACCCTTCAGCGGCAAAGGGTTGGCGCGTCGTTCTGCGATAAAGGCGTCCAGCGCACCGGGCATCATCACGAACCAGCCGATCCGGTGGCGCGACAGAGCCTCGTTGATGACCGCAGGCTGCAAACCGTCAACCATCACCACGGTTCCGCCCCGCAGGACCGTCGCCAACCCATGATCGGTGGACGCCATGTGGAACATTGGCGCCCAGGCGATAAACCCGTCGCCGGGGTCCAGCGCCAGCTGCGCCGCAAAAGCCATGGATCTGGCGATATGCGCGCGGTGGCTGATGAGCGCGCCCTTGGGCAGGCCCGTGGTCCCTGAGGTATAAAGGATCGTCAGACCAGCCTCTGGATCGTCGACCATGGTTCCGATGCGCGGGTCCGGTCCGGCCGCGGCAATGGCCGTTTCCAAATCCGGCCCGATAATCAGACAGGGCGTTGCCGCGACGGCCCGGTAAGCTTCTGAAAGGTCCGGTTCGACGACCGCGAGAACCGGCGCGACCAGATCTATGCAGTGCCGCAGTTCATCGGAAGCAAGCCGCCAGTTCAGACAGGCGACGATCGCGCCGATTCCCGCTGCGGCGAGTTCGACCTCCAGGTATTCAGAGCGGTTGTGCGACAGGATCGCAATCCTGTCGCCCGGCGCAACGCCCCTGGCCAGAAACACGGCAGCCAGACGATCGACCCGCTCCAGCAGCTCGGCATAGGTCAATTTCCTGCTGCCGTCCTCGATGGCCAGGGCGCGGGCGCAGTCTTGCGCGCGGGTTCGAAAGATCGAATACAGATCAGCGCGCCCCGCGCGGATGACGTCGGTCAGCATGGTTTACCCCTTGCCCGGCCTTCGGTTCAGAGACCCTGCGCCAGGCGCACGCCCTCATCAATGGCGCGCAGCGCATCCAGTTCAGCGGCCTCTTTTGCCCCGCCGATCATCGTAACCGGGACGCCGCGCGCGGCAAGCTCTTGGGCCAGGGTCCGTTCCGGTTCCTGACCGGTGCATAGCACAATTGTATCGGCCGCAATGACCTTTGGCATTCCGTCCGCGACGATATGCAGTCCCGCATCGTCGATACGTTCATAGGTCACGCCGCCCATTGCCTCGACCCCATGTTTGCGCAGCGCGTTGCGCAGGATCCACCCTGTCGAAACACCAAGCCCCGCGCCCGGTTTGGCCGTCTTGCGTTGCAGCATAACGACCTTGCGGCGCGACGGTTTCGGTGCCAGAGGGTCGCCCGCCAGGGCACCCGACGATACAAATTCGGGGTCCACACCCCAGGTTTCGCAAAAGACGTCGGAGTTGGCAGTCTTGGCGGGTTCGGTCACCAAGAACTCGGCCACATCATGACCGATGCCCCCTGCCCCCATCACGACGACACGGTCGCCCGCCAGACGGTCGCCGGACAGAATTTCGGCGTAAGTCGCGACGCTGTGATGGTCGATACCCGGCAGGTCGGGAATGCGCGGCATGACCCCGGTGGCGATAACCACATGGTCGAAGCCTTCAAGATCGCTCACGTCAGCACGCTGCCGCAGACGCTGCGTGACCCCGTGTTTTTGCATCTGACCGGCATAATACCGAAGGGTTTCGTCGAATTCGTCCTTGCCCGGTGCGGCGCGGGCCAGATTCAGCTGACCGCCCAGCTTGTCCTGCGCCTCGAACAGCGTGACAGCATGGCCCAGCCGCGCCGCCTCGGCGGCTGTGGCCATGCCCGCGGCACCACCGCCAACGACGGCCACTTTCTTTGGCGTGTCGGCTGGCGTATCCCGGAATTCCGTTTCACGCCCGGCCTTTGGATTGACCAGACATCCGACCGGACGGTCAGAAAAGATGAAATCCAGACAGGCCTGGTTGCAGGCGATGCAGGTGTTGATCTCGTCCGCGCGGCCCTCTCGCGCCTTTTTCACGAAATGCGGATCGGCCAGAAACGGGCGCGCCATCGAGATCATGTCCGCATCGCCAGAGGCAAGTATGTCTTCGGCAAGCTGGGGTGTGTTGATCCGGTTCGAGGCGACCACCGGGATCGACACGGCCGCTTTCACGTTGGCTGCCGCCTTGCGCCAGGCACCGCGCGGCACCGGATAGGCGATCGTCGGCACGCGGGCCTCGTGCCAGCCGATGCCGGTGTTCAGAATATCCGCACCTGCGGCCTCGATCTTGCGGGCCAGTGCGGCAATTTCATCGGCGGGCGCGCCGCCCTCGATCAGATCGGCCGCCGAAATCCGGTAGATGACCAGAAAGTCGGGGCCGCAACGTTCGCGCACCGCGCGCACGATCTCGACCGGGAATCGGTGGCGGTTCGCGGCGCTGCCGCCCCAGTCGTCTTGGCGCTTGTTGGTATGGGTGACGGTGAATTCGTTGATCAGGTATCCCTCGGACCCCATGATCTCGACGCCATCAAAGCCTGCGGCCTGCGCATTGGCGGCCGCCACGGCAAAATCCTCGATGGTACGGAGAATGTCGGCTTCGGTCATTTCACGCGGGATGAAACGGTTGATCGGAGCGCGGATCGGCGACGGGGCGACACAGCCTTCGATCTTGGCATAGCGCCCGGCGTGGAGGAGTTGCGCGCAGATCAGGCTGCCTTCGGCCTGCACCGCCTCGCAGATCGGGCGCAGGTCAAGCGCTTCTTCCGGGTCATCGATTCTCGGACCTTCTGGATCGAATATGCCCTCGGCATTGGGCGAAAACCCGCCGGTGACCAGAATCGCCGCCTCCCCCCGCGCACGCTCGGCGTAAAATGCGATCTGTTTGGCTATGCCGTCGGGCTCGGTTTCCAACCGCGTGTGCATCGACCCCATGATGACACGATTTCGCAACGTATGCTGGCCTGCGCGGATGGGCGAGAGCATGGTTTCAAAGCTTCCATCTGGTCTATTTTTCACTTTGGTTCTCCTCCTCAAAACTGCACTTGATCTACATTCTAACATTTGTTAGATTTTTTTGGAAAGAAGATTTTCGCTCATGGGGAGGAGCACCGATGCAATTCCAGCCTACAGACGATCAGAAGGCGTTTCGCGAGACCGCAAAGCGCTTCGCAACTGAAAGGCTTGCGCCCACATATCAAGAACGCGCCAGCGGCCATACATTCGACCGTGCGCTGATCAAGGAGATGGGCGCACTGGGGCTGATCGGGGCCGATCTGCCCGAGGAATTCGGGGGACTCGGCGAAAGCTCTGTCACGTCAGGGCTGATCGTCGAAGAGATCGCCTATGCTGATTTCAACGCAAGTTACGTGCAGCTTCTGGGCTCTCTCATGGGCGGAATGGTTGCCAAACATGCCTCCAAGGACATCGCGTCGGAATGGGTGCCCAAGGTTGTTTCGGGTGATGCTGTCATTGGCCTGGGCCTGACAGAGCCGCGCGGCGGTTCGGATGCGGCGAACCTGATTCTGAGGGCCGAGAAATCCGGCAACGGCTGGCGGCTGAACGGTGAAAAGACATCCATGAGTTTTGCCAGTCAGGCGGATGCGGCGGTCGTCTTTGCCCGTACCGGCGATCCTGACGGCGGCTCACGCGGGGTCAGCGCCTTTTTCGTCGATCTGAACCAGGAAGGCATCAAGCGCACCCATTTTGACGACATCGGCACCAAGCCTGTCGGGCGCGGCTCGGTTTTCTTTGACGATGTTTTCGTGCCGGCTGAAAACATGATGGCGGAACAGGACCGTGCCTTTGGCACGATCATGGCGGGCTTCGACTATTCCCGCGCACTGATCGGGCTGGAGTGCCTGGGGGCCGCGCAAGCGTCGGTGGATGAAACCTGGGCCTACGTTCAGGAGCGCGAGGCATTCGGGGCCCCAATCGTGCAGTATCAGGGTGTCAGCTTTCCCTTGGCCGAGGCCGAGACCCAACTTACCATGATGCGCCAGCTTTGCTATTACACGCTGGACCTGCGCGACCGTGGCCTGCCCCACACCTCTCAGGCCGCCATGTGCAAATGGTACCTGCCCAAAACCGCCTGCGAGATCCTGCACCAGTGCCTGATCCTGCACGGACATTACGGCTACACCACCGACCTGCCCCACCACCAGCGCTACAACGATGTGCTCGGCTTGCAGATCGGTGACGGGACCGCGCAGATCCAGAAGCTGGTGATCGCCCGCGAGAAGGTCGGTCGCATGGCGCTGCAGTATGACAAGAAGGCGAAGGGAGCCGCCAAATGAGCGGCCCCATCCTCGTCACTTCCGAGGGCAACACCGGCATCATCGAACTGGCCCGCCCCGAGAAATTCAATTGCCTGTCACTTGACGTGCATGAGCGCATTTCTGCTGCGCGGTCGGAATTCGAGGCGAACCCGGATATTCGGGCGATCCTCATCCGGGCGCAAGGCAAGAACTTTTGCACCGGCGCCGATCTGGTGGAAGTGAAAGGTAAATTGAACGATCCCGCCGCGCTGGACCATTTCATCGCCTTTGGCATGAACAACCTGCGTGCGCTTGAAACCTCCTCCCTCCCTGTCGTGGTGGCAGTGCAGGGGTTGTGTCTGGCCGGCGGGATCGAACTGATGCTGGCATGCGATGTGTGTTTCGCGGCCGAAAGCGCCCAGTTTGGCGATCAGCACGCGCAATTCGGGCTGATTCCCGGTTGGGGTGGCTCGCAGCGGTTGACACGGTTGATGGGGCAGCGCAGGGCGCTCGACCTGATGTTCTCGGCCCGCTGGCTCAAGTCGGACGAGGCCAAAGAGGCCGGATTGGTCAACTACATCGTGCCGGATGCGGACCTGCACAAGTCTGCGCTGGAATACTGCGAGAAAATCGCCACCCGTTCACGTCCCGGCATCGCCGAGATGAAGCGGTTGGCGCGCGAAGGCGCGGACCTTGGTATCGACCAGCAGATGCGGCTTGAGCGCGATGCCGCCGTGCGCGCACTGCCCAGCGATGACGTGGCGGAGGGCCTCGATGCATTCGAGAACCGGCGCGCCCCCGAATTCAAGGCTTGAGGACGAAACATGGATTTCATTTTGAACGACGAACAACGCCAGATTTACGACTATGGCGGCCAGCTGGCGCAGACATATGACAATGCTTATTGGCTGGAACACGCGCGCAAGCACGAGTTTCCCCACGATATGTTCAAGCAGGTTGCCGACGACGGTTTTCTCGGCATCATGGTGCCTGAGGAATACGGCGGCGCGGGCCTCGGTATGACCGAAATGGCGCTGTTCATGGAAGGCACCGCCAATCACGGCATTCCGCTTTTGATGATGGTGGTCGGGCCGACCATGTCGCTGGCTCATATCGCCAGCCACGGGAGTGAATTCCACAAGAAAGAGCTGCTGCCGGCGGCCTGCCGCGGTGATATCCAGTTCTGTTTTGCGATCACGGAACCGGGCGCCGGGTCGAACACGATGAAGGCCACTACGCTGGCCAAACGTCGGGGCAACCGGTTCAGCCTGTCGGGCGAAAAGACCTTTATCACTGGCGCCGAGGTCTCGGACTATTGCCTAGTCGTGGCGCGAACCAAGCCGCATACCGAGGTCAGCCGCAAGACCGACGGCTTTACCCTGTTCGCAGTGGATCTGAAGAAAAAGGGCGTCGACAAGCAGCGGGTGAAGATCTCGATCCCCCTGCCCGAGGAACAGTGGACCCTGTTCTTCGACGAGGTGGATCTGGGCCCGGAGGATGTGGTCGGCGAGGTGGACGAAGGGTTCTCGATCCTGTTCGACAGTCTCAACCCCGAACGCATCATCCTGGCCGCCCTGTGCTGCGGCATCGGCCGGTTCGCCCTGAACAAGGGCGTGGCCTATGCCTCCGAACGCAATGTGTTCGGCCAACCCATCGGTGCGCATCAGGGCGTGCAGCACCCGATGGCCAAGGCGCACACAGCGGTCGAGATGGCCAGCCTGATGACCCGTCGCGCGGCCTGGGAGTTTGACAACAAACTGCCGGCAGGGGCGTCGTCAAACATGGCAAAATACGCCGCCGCCGAAGCCGGGATCGAAGCGGTGGACGCCGCGCTGCAGGCGCATGGCGGATCGGGCTTCACCGAGGATACGGGACTATACGAGATGTACCCGCTGGTGCGCTTGTTGCGCACGGCGCCCGTGAACCGCGAGCTGTGCCTCAGCTTCATCGGCGAAAAGGTCATGGGTCTGCCGCGGTCTTATTGATCGCTCTGCCCGACATGGAGAACGACATGCAATTTGGAATGCGCTTCAGGCGGCAGGATGCCGCCGACAAGGTAAATGATCGCTTCTGGCACACGATCGAGGGCACACCGCTCGACGAGGTGCGCCGTATTCAGGAAGAGCGGCTGCGCGATCAGATGGCGTATCTCAAGGCGAACTCGACCTTCTATCAGGAAAAGTTCGCCGAGGCCGGTGTGGACTTCGACGATATCCGCACCATCGCAGACCTGCAAAAACTGCCCTATACCTACAAGACCGAGATCCGCGAAAGCCTCGCTGCCGAGCCGCCCTTTGGCAAGCACCGTGCCGCGCCCATGTCGGACATCATCCAGATGCAGGCCTCGTCGGGCACGACCGGCAGCCCCTCATATGTGGCCCTGACAGAATCCGACGCCGAGATGTGGCACGAGATGACAGCGCGCTGCTTCTTTGCCAATGGCGTGCGCCCCGGCGATATGGTGTTGCACGCGTTTTCGCTGGCCAAGGGCTTTGTCGGCGGCATCCCCGTGATGCAGGGGTTGCAGTACATGGGCGCAATCGACGTGCCTGTGGGGGCGGATGGCGGTGCCGAACGGCTGCTGCGTGCCTGCGCGGATACGCGCCCGCGCTGCATCGTTGGTGCTCCGAATTTCGTTCTGCACCTGGCCGAAAAAGCGCCCGAAGTGCTGGGCTGCAAGGCTAGTGAGTTGGGCGTGGAACAGGTCATCGTCGGTGGCGAACCCGGCGGCGGCATCCCTGCTATCCGCGCCAAGATCGAAGCGGCCTGGGGCGCGAAATGCTGTGAGATGCTGGGCGGAACCGATCTGGGCGTGACTTACTGGGCCGAGTGCGACGAACAGTCGGGAATGCATATGGTCAACATGGACTATATCATCACCGAATTGCTCGATCCCGATAGCGGCAGGATCATTCCCTGGGAAAAGGGCGCCGAGGGCGAGATGATCTATACCGCGATCGGCCGCCAGGCGAGCCCGCTCGTGCGGTTCCGGTCAGGCGACTATATCGAGGTCATCGACACCGAATGCGCCTGCGGGCGCACCGGCCCCAAGATCCGCTGCACCGGTCGCACCGACGACATGCTGATCGTGCGCGGGGCCAATGTATTCCCGTCCGCCATCAACAGCGTAATCACCGAGATGGTGCCAGACACCAATGGCGTCATGCGGATCGTCGCTGATTTCGAGGGCCACACCACGCAGGGCGCGCTGACGGTGATTGTCGAACGCGGCCCCGGTCGTGATCCGGCCGATGACGCCGCCCTCAAGAAGAAGATCGAGCAACGCCTGCGCGACGCGCTTGTCTTCAAGGCCGACGTTCACCTGGTGGCGGCTGACACTTTCGAAAAACCCGGCGCCGCCAAGGTCGCCTTTGTTCTCAGGGAATATCCGAACCTGCCATGACCAAAATGAAATCCCTGCTTGATACCGGGTCCGACGACTTTCGGGCAAATGACGCACACTACCGTGAAAAACTCTCCGATCTGCACGCGCTGCGGCTGCTGCAACGTGTCGGCGGCCCCAAAAAGGCGCGCGACCGGCATGTGGAGAAGGGCAAGATCCTGCCGCGGGAACGGATTGAACGCCTGATCGACCCGGGCACACCATTTCTGGAACTCGGAGAACTTGCCGGGTTGAACAAATACAATGGCGTGCCGCCGGGCGCGGGCATCATCACCGGGATCGGTGTGATCGAGGGCCGTCAATGCATGATCATCGCCAATGATGCCACGGTAAAGGGCGGCACCTATTTCGGCATGACATCGCGCAAACATGTGCGGGCGCAGAAGATCGCATGGAAGAACCGTCTGCCCGTTATCACCCTCGTGGACTCCGGCGGCGCCTTCCTGCCGGATCAGGAAAACATCTTTCCCGACGAAGGCCAGTTCGGGTCCATCTTTCACCAACAGGTTGGCATGTCCGGCGATGGTGTGCCGCAAATCGCCGTGGTCATGGGGCCCTGCACTGCGGGTGGTGCCTATATCCCCGCGCTCTGTGACGAAGTGGTGATCGTGCGCGGTCAGGGCTTTATGTATCTGGGCGGACCGGAATTGACCTTTGCCGCAACCGGCGAAAAGGTCGAAGCCGAAGAACTGGGTGGCGGCAAGATGCATTCGTCCGTCTCCGGCGTGACCGACCATTTGGCTGAAGATGACGCCCATGCTCTGGCCATCACGCGCGAAATTGTCAGCCATCTTGGCGAAAAACCCCAACCCCGCAAGACGCCCGAAGCGCCCCGTGCGCCCGCCTACCCGGTCGAAGAGATTTATGGACTCATCAGCCGCGACCCCAAGGTACCGACCGACAACCGCGAAATCGTGGCTCGGTTGGTCGATGAGAGCGATTTTCACGAATTCAAACCGCTTTATGGCGACACGATCATGACCGGCTGGGGTCGCATCCACGGCCACGAGGTCGGTATTCTCGCCAATACAGGTGTGCTTTTCGTCGAAGCCGCGCTGAAGGCCACGCATTTCATCAATCTCTGCGTGCAGCGTGATATTCCGCTGCTGTTCCTGGCCGATGTGAACGGCTTCATGGTCGGGCGCGAGGTCGAGCAGATGGGCATCGCAAAAGCCGGTGCGAAGATGATCACGGCCATGTCTTCGGCCCGGGTGCCGAAATTCACAATCATCACCGGTGGCTCTTACGGGGCCGGATACCTGGCGATGCTGGGCCGCCCGTTCCAGCCGGACGCAATGTTCGCCTGGCCGACGGGACGGTCGGCGATCATGGGGCCGGAACAGGCCGCCAGCGTGCTAGCTCAGGTCCGCGCGCAGATCAACGAACGCGAAGGCAGAAACTGGACCGCCGAGGAGGAGGAGGCCTTCAAGGCACCGATCCGCGAGGAATACGAAGATTTTCAGGGAGCCTATAATTTTGCTTCCAACCTTTGGATCGACAGCGTGATCGAGCCCTGTGAGACCCGTGACGTCATGGCGCTGATGCTAGATGTGACATCGCGCAGACCCAAGGTCGAGACCAACTTCGGCGTGTTCAGGATGTGAGGAGCGAACCGTGAAAATCAAAACGCTTCTGATCGCCAACCGCGGCGAAATTGCCTGCCGGATCGCGCGCACTGCGCGGGCCAGCGGTATCACACCTGTCGGCATACATTCGCAGGCCGACGCCAATGCCCTGCATGTCCGCGAGATCGGCAAATCTGTCTGTATCGGCGGCGGACCGGCCTCCGAAAGTTACCTGAAGATCGACGCGGTGATTGCCGCCGCGCAATCGGTGGGCGCGGATGCGATCCATCCCGGTTACGGCTTTCTGGCCGAAAACCCCGATTTTGCCCGCGCGGTCGAAGCCGCCGGCATGATATTCATGGGGCCGACGCCGGAAACGCTGGAACGTTTCGGCGACAAGGCCAGCGCCAAAGAGGCCGCCGTGGCGGCCAGCGTCCCGGTGATTTCGGGCGCCGAAGGTGCGCGGTCCGATCCCGAGCAGATTGCCGAGGAGGTGCGCCAAATGGGCCTGCCGGTGCTGCTCAAGGCTGTCGGCGGCGGTGGTGGGCGAGGGCAACGGCTCGTCACCGACGAAACCACGCTGGTCGAGGACATCGAAGGCGCGCTGCGCGAAGCAAAATCCACCTTCGGTTCCGAAGGGCTGCTGTTGGAGCGTTTCCTGCCCGAGGCGCGCCATGTCGAAGTGCAGATCGCAGGTGACGGCAAGGGCCATGTGGTGCACCTGTTCGAACGCGATTGCACGCTTCAGCGCCGTCACCAGAAGGTCATCGAGGAAGCCCCGGCCTGGGGATTGCCGCGCACGCTTCTGGACGACATCGCGCGCGACGCGGTGCGCCTCGGTGAAACGCTGGACTATCGCGGGCTGGGCACGGTCGAATTTCTGGTCGCGGGGGACGAATATTTCTTTCTTGAGGTGAACCCGCGCATTCAGGTGGAACATCCCGTCACCGAAGCGATCACCGGGCTGGACCTTGTCGCGCTTCACCTGCGCATTGCCGAAGGCGCGGGCCTCGGGCTGGTGCAGGAGGATCTGGCGATCAACGGCCATGCGGTCGAGGCACGGCTATACGCCGAAGATCCGGCGATGCAATTCGCCCCGTCGACGGGTACGCTCACCACGCTCAGCCTGCCATCGGGCCTGCGTATCGACAGCGGCGTCGAGGAAGGCGATGCCGTCACGCCCTACTACGACCCGATGATCGCCAAGCTGATCGTGCACGCGCCCGACCGGGAAACCGCATTGGCACGTCTGGCCACGGCGCTTGATCATGTCGCGGTCGAAGGTGTCGAAACCAATCGCGCCTTTTTGACGGCGCTGGCGCGAAACCATGAATTCGAACGGATGCAGGTGCATACCCGCTGGATCGACGGCAGGCTGGATGAGCTGACACAGGCACCCGGCCTGACCCGCCCCGATCTGTGGAAAGCAACCGCTGCCATTCTCTTCGTGACCCAGTCGCGCAGCGACACAAACGCCAATCCCTGGACCAACCGTGATGCCTTTACCGGCTGGCGGCTTGGACTGGGCGGCGATGCGATGGAAGCGGGGCAGCGCGTGACGCTTACCGATTCTGACGAGGTATCCGAGGAATTGCGCGTCAGTCCTGTCAAACCGGGTGCCAGATACACCGTCTATTCGGAAAACGGCGAGGCGCTGACACTGTCGGCACGCGAAATCACGCCGGGCCGTTGGCGCCTGAACGAGGGCGACACTGTCCACCTGATCGAGGCACGTCTGCATGCCGGCGTGATCGAACTGGGCACGCCCGAAGGCCGCCTGGTTTTCCGCCCCGCCGCGCCCCTTGCCTTTGCCGGCGGCGATGCCGCGGCGGATCGCGCCGTGACCTCTCCGCTGACCGGCATGATTGTCGAAATCAAGGTCTCCGATGGTCAGAGCGTGGCCGAAGGCGACGTGGTTGCGGTCATGGAATCCATGAAACTCGAAATCTCGATCCGGGCGGCCGCGGCCGGGATCGCCAGCCACATATCCGTCTCGAATGGAGACATGGTCGACCGGGGCCAGGTCATCGCCGAGATTCTGCCATCCGAGGAGTGATGAAATGAGCGACTTTCCCAAATTCGTAGAATTTCGTGAAGAAGGCCCGCGTGAGGGTTTTCAGATCGAAAAGAAGATTTACCCGATCGAAGAGCGGATCGAACTGATCGACATGCTCAGCGAAACCGGCTTGAAACGCATTCAGGTCGGCAGCTTTGTCAGCCCGAAATACGTTCCTCAGATGGCGGACACCGGCGAGTTGTTCCAGCGTATCAAGCGCAAACCGGGCGTGAACTACACATCGCTGTGGCTGAACGACAAAGGGTTTCGCAAGGCCCTGACCGCGCATGAGGTCGATATCGACCCGCGTCTGCTGTTCTATCCTTCCGAAGCATTCGCCCAATCGAACAACAATTGTTCCTCGGCCGAGATGCGGGAAAAACAACGTGACTGGGTCCGTCTTTACAAGGAAGAGGGATATACCGTCGACGCGGCCTATGTGATGACCGCTTTCGGCTGCAACCTCGAGGGCCCCATCCCCCAAGAACGCATCTTGGACGATTTCCGCTTTATCCTTCAGCTATGCGAAGAAGAGAACATCCCCGTGCCGATCCTCGTGGTCGCCGACACCATGGGTTGGGGAAACCCCGAGGCGGTCAAACGGATGATCGGCGCCCTGCGCGAATTGGCGCCCGAGGCGCGCATCGGTATGCACATCCATGACACACGTGGGCTGGGGATCGCCAACGTTTATGCGGCCCTGTCGATGGGCGTGGACATGTTCGAAAGCTCCGTCGCCGGTCTTGGCGGCTGTCCTTTCGCGGGCCACGGCCACGCGCGCGCCGCAGGAAATGTCTGCACCGAGGATGCAGTGTTCCTGTGTCACGAGCTCGGCATCGAAACCGGCATTGATCTGGACAAGCTGATCGCAGCGGCGGTCAAAGCAGAAGAGATCATCGGTGTGCCGCTCATGGGCCGGGTCATGCACACCGGCGGGTTGGACAAATACCGCAAGTCACGCTGAGGGAGCAAGAAGATGACAAAAGCACTTGACGGAAAGGTCGTTCTGGTCACCGGGGCCGGCGGTGGGATCGGGCGTGATATCGCCTTGATGGCAGCTACCGAAGGCGCCGCCGTGGTGGTCAATGATCTGGGCGCATCCCTGAAAGGCACCGGTCAGACAGAATCTGCGGCGCAGAAAGTCGTCGAAGAGATCAGGGCCGCTGGGGGCGATGCCATTGCCGATGGCGGCTCTGTCACCGATCCCGATGCCGCGCGCGCGATGATCGAAGCCGGGGTCAAGGAATTCGGTCGCATCGACGCGGTGGTAAACAACGCCGGCATTCTGCGCGACGGTTACTTCCACAAGATGACCTATGAGGATTTCGACGCGGTGGTGAAGGTCCATCTTTATGGTGCCTTCAATACCAGCCGCGCGGCCGCCGACTATTTCCGCGAACAGGAAAGCGGCGCGCTCGTGCACATGACCTCGACCTCGGGGCTGATCGGCAATCTGGCGCAGGCGAATTATTCGGCGGCAAAGCTGGGCATCGCGGCCTTCTCGAAATCGGTAGCGCTCGACCTGAAACGCTGGAACGTGCGGTCAAACTGCATCGCGCCCTTCGCCTGGAGCCGGATGATATCGTCGATCAAGACCGACACGGAGGAACAGAAGGCGCGGGTCGAGAAGGTCAAGAAGATGACCCCCGCCAAGGTCGCGCCGATGGCCTGTTACCTGATGAGCGACCGCGCGGCGGATGTGTCGGGGCAAATCTTTGCAGTGCGGATGAACGAGATATTCCTGTTCAACCAGCCCCGCCCGCTCCGGTCCGTCCACTCCGGTGACGGCTGGACCGCCGATGAAATCGCCGAGCGCGCCATTCCCGCGCTCAAATCGCAATTCACACCGCTCGAAGTTTCGGCGGATGTCTTTTCGTGGGATCCGGTCTAATGGGAAAACGCAAAGAAAAAATCAGCTCCGACATTGCCTGGAGCACCCCCGACAAGATCTGCGTGCGCGGGCTCGACTTGCCGAACGAAATCCTCGGCCACATGAACCTGGGCGATCTGGCCTTTCTGCAATTGACGGGCCGCAAGGCCACGCTCGAGGAAAGCCGCGTCTTCAACGCCATCATCATCACCCTTGTCGAACATGGCATCACGCCATCGGCCCTGGCGGCGCGGATGACCTATATGGGGGCGCCGGAATCGCTTCAGGCGGCTGTGGCGGCTGGCTTGTGTGGGCTGGGCACCGTCTTTGTCGGTTCTATGGAAGGTGCCTCGAAAATGCTTTACGAGGCACTGCCACAGGACAAGTTGGGCACCGGTGTCGATCTGGATGCGCTGGCCGTCGAGACGGTGGAAAAATTCCGCGCCCGCAAGATGATCGTGCCGGGGCTCGGACATCCGGTGCACAAGCCGGTCGATCCGCGCACACCTCGCCTGTTCCAGATCGCTGCCGAGAACGGCAAGTCCGGTGAATACATCGAGTTGATCCAGAAAATTCAGGCCGTTGCCGAAGAAAAATCGGGTAAGATGCTGCCGATTAACGCCACCGGGGCGATCGGAGCAATCTGCTGTGAATTTGGCTTCCCCTGGAAGATCGTGCGGGGCTTTGGCGTCATGGCACGCGCCATCGGTCTGGTCGGTCATATCCTCGAAGAGAGCGAAAACCCGATTTCCTATGAGCTTTGGCAGCGTGCCGAGCAGGAAATTCTTGAAACGTCGGGTTCAGGAGCGAAGTAACCGATGCAGACGTCAGCCCCAGACACTCACACCGATCTGCGCGACGCCTTGCGCGCACTTTGCGCGCAGTTTCCGCCAGAATATCATCGCAAGTTCGGCGAGGATGAAACCTACCCCGAGGAATTCGTCGATGCGCTGACCCGCGAGGGCTGGCTCGCCGCGATGATCCCAGAAGAATACGGCGGCTCGGGTCTGGGCCTGACGGAAGCCTCGATCATCATGGAGGAGGTGAACCGCTGCGGCGGCAACGCGGGCCATTGCCACGGGCAGATGTACAATATGGGCACGCTGCTGCGGCATGGTTCGGAGGAGCAGAAACAGAAATATCTGCCCGGCATCGCCAGCGGCGAATTGCGCCTGCAATCCATGGCCGTGACCGAACCGACCACCGGCACCGACACCACCAAACTGAAGACCACGGCGGTGAAAAAGGGCGACCGGTATGAGATCAATGGCCAGAAGGTCTGGATCAGCCGTATCCAGCATTCCGACCTGATGATCCTGCTGGCACGCACCACGCCGCTGGCCGAGGTCAAGAAGAAATCGCAGGGCCTGTCGATCTTCATGGTCGATCTGAAAGAGGCGATCGGCAACGGCATGGAGGTCCGCCCCATCGCCAATATGCCCGGCCACGAAACCAATGAAGTGTTTTTCGACAACCTGGAAATCCCCGCCGAGAACCTGATCGGGACCGAGGGGCGCGGATTTTACCATATTCTTGACGGGCTGAACGCCGAACGTACCCTGATTGCGGCGGAATGTATCGGTGATGGATACTGGTTCGTCGACAAGGCCCGCACCTATGCCGGCGACCGCATGGTCTTTGACCGCCCCATCGGCCAGAACCAGGGCGTGCAATTCCCTATCGCCAGGTCCTATGTGAACATCGAGGCCGCCAATCTGATGCGCTTTGAAGCCTGCAGGCGGTTCGATGCTGGGCTGGATTGCGGAGCACAGGCGAATATGGCCAAGCTGCTGGCTTCGGAGGCCAGCTGGGAAGCGGCCAATGCCTGCATCCAGACCCATGGCGGCTTCGGTTTCGCACGGGAATACGATGTCGAGCGCAAGTTCCGCGAGGCGCGCCTCTATCAGGTCGCCCCGATCTCGACCAACCTGATCCTGTCATATGTCGGAGAACATATCCTCGGCATGCCAAGATCGTTCTGAAGGCCAGGATTATGGGTGAGATCGACCTTGACGCGCTGGCGCCCTGGCTGGGACGCACCGAGACTAAAGAAGACGTTCTGACGGAGGGGCTGATCGACAAATTCCGCGCCACGCTCGGTCCGCATCTTTGGGACGGATCAGGCGATGTCCCGCTGGGAATTCATTGGTGCATTTCCCTTGATACCGTGCCAGCGACCGCCCTGTCAGAAGACGGCCATGCCGCAAGGGGTGGATTCCTACCCCCTGTCCCGCTGCCCGCCCGGATGTGGGCCGGCGGCGATGTTAAACATATCGCGCCGCTGAAAATCGGCGAAACCATCACCCGGCGCTCTTCGATCAGGGATATTGTGGCCAAGCAGGGCCGTAGTGGACCATTGGTGTTTGTGACCGTCGAACATGAGTATCTGAGTGGCAACCGGCTTTGTATCCGGGAGCAGCAAACGATCGTTTATCGTGAGATTTCCACCCCCCGCACGGGCGAGAGCGCAGCTGACGCGGGTGACCCCACCACGCTTAGATCGACGCTGACACCGGATCCTGTTCTTCTGTTTCGCTATTCGGCGCTGACGTTCAATGCCCATCGCATTCACTATGATTACGTCTACGCCACCGAAACCGAAGCCTATTCCGGGCTTGTTGTGCATGGCCCATTGCAGGCCACGCTGCTTCTGAATCTGGCGGCGGATGCGTTGAAAACATCGCCCCACCGGTTTTCGTTCCGCGGCCTCGCGCCACTCACCCTGCCCTGCGAATTGCAACTGCACAATGAAGAGACCGGCACCTCCGGGACAGTCTGGTGTCAGGATCAAAACGGTCTTCGAAGCTTTTCCGCAGAGTACGCGGCTGTCTGATCGGTTTCCTTTGGTAGCGGATTCAGTTGCTGACCAATTTTTCTAACATCTGTTAGGCTGCGCGGAGAGACTTGGTAAAATAGACCAGGCAAACCTCTGAATTAAGAGGTGGGAGGAGGAACGATGCGAGGAAAACTCGTAACCAACGGAAAACCGTGCGGTCAGGCTATGCGTGCCTCCATGAGGTGTTGGGGAAAAGCACGGGTTGTAACATGACCACGAATAACGGGCACGTATCGTCACCGCTTGCGGTGCGTGGCGCAACTTTGAAATTTGGCGGTGTGACCGCGCTCGACGATGTGAGCATCTCCGTGGCCGACGATGAATTGCTTGCAATTATCGGTCCGAATGGTGCCGGAAAAACATCACTTCTGAACGTGACTGCGGGCTTCTACCGTCCGCAGAAGGGCCGTGTCGAATTGTCCGGGCAGGACGTGACCGGCCTGCGTGTTGACCAGATCGCCGGGCGCGGTCTGGCGCGGACGTTTCAGGGCACCCATCTTTTTGCCGGGCAGACGGTGGTGGAAAACATTATGATCGGCCGCCACATGCTGATGAAATCGAATGTAGTCCAGGCCTTTTTCCAGTTCGGTCCCGTGATGCGCGAGGAATCGGAACATCGTGAAGCCGCAGAGGAGATCATCGATTTTCTCGAGATCGAGGCAATCCGCAACCGGCCCGTGGGCACGTTGGGGTATGGGTTGCGCAAGCGTGTCGATCTGGGCCGTGCATTGGCGCAGGAACCGTCGATCCTGCTGATGGATGAACCGATGGCCGGCATGAACTCGGAGGAAAAAGAAGACCTGGCGCGCTTCATTCTCGATGTGCGCGAGGCGCGCAAGATTCCGGTAGTTCTGGTGGAGCACGACATGGGCGTCGTGATGGACCTTGCCGACCGGATCGTGGTGCTGGATTTCGGGCGGGTCATCGCCGAAGGCACCCCGGAAGAAATCCAGAAGGACCCGGCTGTCATAAAGGCATATCTGGGGTAGCGGCATGGTCAAACAACGGACAGCAATGGTCTTTTCGGACCCAGCAGTGACACATAGCGAAACCCTGCCGCAGGTTTTGCTCGCGCGAGCGACATCCACACCGACCAACCTCGCCGAACGGCACAAGCGCCTGGGCATCTGGCGTGAATTCACCTGGGCCGATGTTCTTGACAGGGTTCGCGCCCTGGCTCTCGGGTTGGAGAACCTGGGCTTGTCGGCTGGCGAATCCGTCATGATGATTGGCGAAAACGAACCCGAACATTTCTGGGCTGAATACGCCGTCCAGTCGTTAGGCGGCAAAGTCCTGTCTGTCTATCCGGATCAAAACGCTGAAGAGATTCTGTATCTGGCCGAAGACTCGCAAACGCGGGTTTTTCTGGCGCAGGATCAGGAGCAGGTCGATAAATGCATCGAGATTGCGGGCAAGTACTCGGGCGCCCTGGCGGTCGTTTACTGGGACGATTCCGGTCTGTGGGGCTATGATCATCCCCTGTTGCATTCGTTTGAAAGTGTGAGCGCGGCAGGGCGTCAGATCCACGCCAAGGAACCCGCCAGATTTGAAGAACACGTAAAACGTGGACGGGCGGACGATACCGCCTTGCTGTCCTATACTTCGGGGACCACGGGAAAACCCAAGGGCGTTGTCATCAGCCATCGCTACCTGTTCGACAATTGCTCGCGGGTGATGGGGGCAATCGAAATCGCGCCGGGCACCGAATACCTGACCTACATTTCGCCTGCCTGGGTCACGGAACAGATTTTCGGCCTGTCGATCGGTTTGATCGCGCCCATGGTCGTCAATTTTCCCGAAGGCCCTGAAGACGTACTGACCAACATTCGCGAACTGGCGGTTGATGCACTGGTGTTCAGTCCGCGCCAGTGGGAAAACCTCGCCTCCATCGTTCAGGCCCGGATGCTGGGCGCGGGCAAGTTCCGCAATGCGATGTACAATTGGGGCATGAAGGTTGGCCGCAACGTTTACGTCGAGCGGCTGGAAGGGCGTAGCCCCAGCCTTGCCGCACGCCTGCAGCTTCCCTTTGCCGAAGCTCTGGTGCTGCATCACCTGCGCGACAATCTTGGCCTTGGTAAGGCCAAAAACGCAATGAGCGGCGGCGCCCTGATGGCACCTGACGTCTTTCGTATGTTCCACGCGATGGGGGTTAAGCTGCGCAACGTGTATGGCGCGACCGAAATCGGCCTTCTGACCGCGCATGTCGGCGAAAGCTATCAGCTGGAAACCAGCGGCAGCTGGATGCAAAGCAACACGAACTACGGCGAACCGCTGGAATACAGGGTCTCGGACGAAGGGGAGCTTCAGGTGCGTGGCGGATCGGGCTTCGGCGGCTATCACGGCAAGCCCGAAAAGACCGCAGAGGTGCTGACCGAAGACGGTTGGTACAAGACCGGTGATGCGGTCTCGATGACCGACGACGGCGAGCTATTGTTCTTTGACCGTGTCAAGGACATGCGCCGCCTGGCAAACGGTCACAGCTATCCGCCGCAGTTCATCGAAACGCGGTTGCGGTATAGCCCCTTCATCAAGGACCTCATGACATTGGGCGACGAACGCCGGAATTTCGTCAGCGCGCTTATCAATATCGATATGGAAGTTCTCGGGCGTTGGGCGGAAGAGAACAAGATCAGCTTTTCGACCTACACCGATCTGTCGCAGAAACCCGAAGTTCTGGACCTTATCAAAGGCGAAGTGGCGCGCATCAATGCGCTCCTGCCCGAAGGCTCGCGCGTGGCACGTTTTGCGAATTTTCCCAAGGAACTCGACCCGGATGAAGGCGAGTTGACCCGCAGCCGAAAGCTTCGCCGGGCCTTTCTGGAGGAACGGTATGCCAAGCTCGTCGAGGCGATCTATGCTGGCGATGACGAGACAGATCTCGAAATCGCTGTGACCTATCAGGACGGTCGTCAAGGCGTTCTCAAGACCACGGTTCGCGTGTCGGATGTTGAAAACGCATCGAAGGCTGCCAAGCGGCAGTCCAAATCTTAAAGGAGGTCGGCGACAATGGTCTATTTCATCAATGACATCATTACCGGGGCTTTGATCGGCCTTCTGTATTCGCTGGTGGCCATGGGCTTTGTTGTGATTTATCGCGCCAGCAAGGTGTTCAACTTCGCGCAGGGCGAGCTTGTGATCATCGGCGGGTTCATCGTCTGGTTCACAACGATGCAAGCGGGGCTTAGCCTTTGGTTGTCGATACCCCTTTCGCTGGTTCTGGCCGGGCTGGTCGGGTACGCAATCGAACGGATTTTCCTGACAAAGCTGATCGGTGAATCGGTTTTCTCGATGGTCATGGTCACCGTCGGTCTTCTGATCCTGCTGCGCGGTCTGGTGCTGCTTGTGTTCGGTCCCGCCGTGCGGCCCTTCCCGATCATTTTCCCGCTGAAACCCTTGTTCCTCGGCGACATGTTGATCCCGATGAACCTCCTGATAGGCGGGATCATCACCATTGTCGCCGCCGTCGGCCTGTCGTGGTTCTTCAACCGGACCCGGTCCGGCCTGCGGATGACCGCCGTGGCGGAAGACCACGTCGTGGCCTCCTCGATGGGCATTTCGGTGAAAGGCTCGATTGCCTTTGCCTGGGTTCTCGGGGCAATCCTGTCCACAATTGGTGCGATGATCTTTCTCAGCGGCAAATCGCTGACCTTCCTGGCCTCGGATATCGGGTTCGCGGCCCTGCCGGTGGCGCTGTTTGCCGGGCTGGAATCCATCGGCGGGCTGATCCTTGCGGGCGTGATTATCGGCATCGTCCAGAGCCTGACAACCAACTATCTTGACCCGCTGATCGGAGGGTCACTGGGCAGCGTTGTCCCCTATATCATCATGCTTGCCATTCTGCTGATCCGACCGACCGGCCTGTTCGGCTGGCGCACAATTGAACGGGTGTAATCCATGGACCCTTCCGGCGTATTCCCGACAAGCTATCGCAGTGACAGACGTTTGATCCGAACGCGCTGGCAGTTTCTGGCCCTCGTCGTATTCATGGCTCTACTGCTGTTGGCGCCTTACCTGGTGAGCAGCCGTATCATCGCTATCCTGAATATGATGATGATCAGCGCCGTCATCGCCGTCGGGCTTCAGATCTGCACCGGCTATGCGGGCCAGATCAACCTGGGTCAGGCGGCTTTCATGGGGGTCGGGGCCTATACGGCCTCGATACTGGCCTCGAAGACCGGCCTTACGTTTCTGCTGACCATTCCTCTGGCCGGGCTCTCGGCTGCGCTGTTCGGCTTTCTCTTTGGCTTGACCGCGGCGCGGATCAAGGGGTTCTATCTGGCACTGACCACGATTGCAGCTCAGTTCCTGTTCCACTTTGCCGTATTGAACCTGCCGTCTACCTGGCTGGGTGGATCGAACGGTATCACCGTGCCCCCGGCCGAGCTTTTCGGGCTGCGATTTGTCAGCGAATCTTCGCAGTTCTATCTGAATTTCGCGGTCACCGCGATCATGGTGGCGGGCGCGTTCGGGATCGTTCGGTCACGCTTCGGCCGTGCCTTCGTGGCGGTCAGGGATGATGACGTGGCCGCGGGTATAATGGGGATCAATGTCGCGGCCACAAAGGCAAATGCCTTCCTGATCGGCGCTTTCTATGCGGGCGTCGGCGGGGCGCTTTGGGCCTATCTGATCCGCTTCGTGGGGGTAGACCAGTTCACCCTGTTTCACTCGATCTTCTTCGTCGCGATGATCATCGTCGGCGGGATGGGTTCAATCGTGGGGGCCCTGATCGGCGTCTTCATTATCCGCATCATCCAGGAAATTATCGCGACGGTCGGCCCCAATATCGCCGACTCGGTATCATTCCTTGGCGGTGACATCGTGTTCGCTGGCATGAATGTCGTTCTTGGCGGCGTGATCGCATTGTTTATGATCCTCGAACCCAAGGGGCTGATGCACCGCTGGAACATCCTGAAGTCGTCATACCGTATCTGGCCGTTTCCTTACTGAGAAATAGAGCGGCTCTAAACCTGGGAGGAAGAATATGACTTACCAATCGAATCGAGGTCTTCGCGGCTTTCTGGCTGCGGCTGCCTTGGCGGCCGCGGCGACCATGCCTTTGAAGGCGCAGGCCGAAGAGACCTATAATCTGGCCCTGCTGTCGGACTTTTCCGGCCCTTATGCTGACATCATGCCCATTCTGGCCGGCGGACGTGAGGCTGTGTTCACCTGGTGGAATGAAACCCGCGGCAAGGAACTTGGCGTCACGCTGAACTACAAAAACTACGAAACCCGCTATGACGCGGCACAGGTGGCAAGTCTCTGGCCCGGGATCAAATCGGAACTGGACCCGATTGCGGTTGTCGGCCTCGGCGGGCCCGACGTCGCGGCCCTTTCCGAACGCCTGCCGGAAGACAAAATCCCGATGTTCATGGCCACAGCGGCCTACGGTTTTGCCTGGCAACCGGATGCCTGGATTTTCAACCCACGCCCGACCTATTCGCACGAAAGTGTCGGCTTTCTGAACTGGATGCGTGAACAGCGCGGCGGAGACGAACCGCTCAAGGTTGCGATCCTCGCCTCAGAAGCATCGCCTGCCTATGTCGACATGGCAAAGGGCATTGAACTCTATGCCGAAGAGCACCCCGAGGAGATCGACCTCGTCGAGGTCATCTATACCGAAGTTCAACCCACCGATCTGACGGGGCAAATGCGCCGCGTTGTACGAGCCGGGGCCGAGGTGCTGGTAATCCAAACGAACACCTCTATCGTGGTTGCCGCGAAACGTGGGCTGCAGGCCAACGGGGCGAACATCCCGATCATGATGAGTTCGCATAACGGGCTTCCAGCCTCGGGTAGCGCGCTTGGCGGGCTTGAGCAAATGGAGGGGGACTTTGAAGCCTACGGCATGGTGATTGCGGCCGATGAGGACACTCCCGCGCGACAATTCTACGAGACATTGGTTGCCGATTACGGACTCGAAGCACCTTGGAACGTCGTGACCGCAATGGGCGTATCTCAGGGTCTCTATACCGTGACCGTGATCGATCACGCGATCGAGGCGAACGGCGCCGAGGGCCTGACCGGAGAGATGGTACGTGAGGCGCTTTTTGCCAAACCGATCACCACCGAAGAAACCCATGGGTTCCTGCCGACCTTGTCCTTTACGCCAGAAGCACCGTTCCCATTGGAAGGCCTCAAAGTGAATGTGGGCACCGTCAAAGATGGGAAAATCACCATCGCGGCAACGGGTGTCGACGTTCCGCAAGTTGAGAAATGGTGAATTAATCCGGGCGCCGCAGTCGCGGCGCCCGTTCTGATCCTTAGCCCCGGGCAATATGACCATGCTGGAACTCAACAACGTAGAGGTGACATATTCCGACGTCATCCTGGCGCTCAAAGGCGTGTCCATGACAGTCCGTGCGGGACAATGTGTTGCTCTGCTCGGTGGCAATGGCGCAGGAAAAAGCACGACGCTTAAAGCCATCTCGGGAACGCTCAAATCCGAGGATGGAACCGTTTCGGCGGGGTCCATCGTTCTGGACGGAACTCCCATTCAGAACATGGAAGCCTCGGAAGTCGTGAAGAACGGTCTCATCCATGTGATGGAAGGGCGGCGCGTTTTGCGGCATCTGACGTCAGAGCAAAACCTGATCGTCGGCGGGCACATGGTGCCCAACTCCGCCGAGCTGAAAAAGCGCCTGGACCATGTTTACACCTTGATGCCCCGGCTTGCGGACCTGCGCAACCGCACCTCTGGCTTCATGTCTGGTGGCGAACAACAACTGCTGCTGATCGGCCGGGCCATGATGGCCAGCCCCAAGATCATCGCGATCGACGAACCGTCGTTGGGATTGGCCCCGATGATGGTCCGGGATGTTTATGAAGTGCTCAAGCAGCTCAAGTCAGAAGGCACGACCTTCTTCCTGGTCGAACAAAACAGCGCCGCGGCGCTATCGATCGCCGACTATGCCTATGTGATGGAGAACGGCCGGATCGTGATGGACGGCCCTGCCGACAAGCTCGCTGACAACGAGGACATCAAGGAATTCTATCTCGGCGTAACCGCATCGGGCGAGCGCAAAAGCTATCGAGATATCAAACACTATCGCCGCCGGAAGAGATGGCTGGGATAGAAAGGAGCGAAGATGAGTAACCTGCTTTCCATCAAAGGTCGTACCGCATTTGTAACCGGAGCGGGGCAAGGCGTTGGTCGGCAAGTCGCGCTTTATCTGGCGGAACACGGAGCCGGTGCCATCGTTGTCAACGATTTTCACGCCGAACGGGCCGAAAGCGTTGCCGCGGAAGTGGAGGCAGCGGGTGCAAAGGCTCTGCCGCTCGCCTTCGACGTCTCGGATTTCGACGCGGTTGGCGCGGCGTTTGCCGAAACGCAGACCACATTTGGCGGCGTGGATATTCTGGTCAACAATGCGGGCAACGCCGGGCCGACATCGCGGCTCGACGATCTGGTCCCTTTTTGGGAATCCGATCCCGATGAATGGCGCCGCTGGATGGCCACCAATTTCGATGGGGTGCTGAACTGCACCCGTCACGCCATGCCGTTGATGGTTAACAGTGGCTATGGGCGCATTGTGACCGTCATTTCCGACGCCGGCCGTGTCGGTGAACCGCATCTGGCGGTTTATTCCGGGGCCAAGGCCGGTGCGGCCGGCTTCATGCGGGCAATTGCAAAGGCCGGCGGCCGGTTCGGGATCACCGCGAATTGCGTCGCCTTGGGGGGCACAAGAACTCCGGCTGTCGCCGACCTGATCCCGGATGCAGAGACCGAGAAGCGGGCATTGTCGCAATACGTGATCCGCCGTCTGGGCGAGCCGGAAGACCCCGCCGGAATGATCCTGTTCCTCTGCTCGGATGCTGCCAGCTGGATCACCGGACAGACCTATCCAGTGAATGGTGGGTATTCGTTTGCCTGCTAGAGTAGACATCGACCAACCGCCGCCTCTAGGTGGCGTCGTCCGAAAAAACGCTGTCATTATCTGCCCCGAGTTCAGGGGGCAGATTCGGTGTTGCGGTTTCGAAGCCATCAAATTTCAACGGCTGGACAATAAAAGTCTCGGCCTTGCCGCCGTCATGCGTAATCTTGCGCAGCAGCTGGCGCGCACGCACATGGGGGTCGTCCAACGTTTCGACCAGGGAATTGACCGGACCCCATGGCACCCCCGCCTTATCCAGAAGGTCGCCCCATTCGGCGCGCGTCTTGCCAACCAGAATCGCCGCGATTTCTTCGCGCAGCGCGGCCTTGCGGGCGACACGGTCGCGGCCTGTCAACGGCGCAAGATCCGCCCTGTCGATCACATCGCAGAACGGTTTCCAGAACCAGTCCTCATGCGCGATGGACAAGGTCAAGAGCTTGCCGTCTTTGCAGGTGAACACGCCATAGCCCGGCTCGGCGATAAATTCGCCCAGCGGTGTTCCATTGGCGGCGGGAACGAGGAATGCGGTCAACATCGAAACCACCGCATCCGACATGGACACGTCCACGTAACGCCCCTGCCCTGTGCGCTGGCTCGACACCACCGCCGACAGGATTGCGATCGCCGCGAACAACGCCGCGCCAACATCCGCAAGGGGGATCGGCGGCACAGGGCCGGGCTGCTTTGCATCGGCCTGATCGGCCAGCAAACCGCCAACCCCTTCATAGCTCAGGTCATGGCCAGCCCTGTCACGATAGGGGCCGTCCTGCCCGTAACCCGAAATCGATACATAAACCAGCCGCGAGTTGACACTACGCATGTCCTCGAAACCGGCACCCAAGGCCGCAAGCTTGCCAGGGCGGAACCCTTCGACGATGACATCCGATTCCTTGGCCAGTTCGCGAAACCGTGCCAGCCCCTCGGCCGATTTCAGATCCAACGCAACGCTGCGCTTGCCTCGGTTCAGTGCCCGGAACAAGGGCGGAAATTGCCGGGCCGGATCACCGATGCCCGGGCGTTCAATCATGATCACCTCGGCTCCCATGTCGGACAACAGCATTGTGGCATAGGGACCGGGAAACTGTTCGGCAAGGCTGAGGATTTTCAGGCCGGCCAGGGGTGCAGTGCTCATATCAATCTCCAGTTCTTTTGTTTTCCACGTGCGGGTCCGCCCGAGTGCAGCGTAAATCGCCGCAAAAGACAAGGCGAAAAACCAATAATATGTATAATTATCAGGAGCTTAGCATGAGTGAGGCAAAGCAGACGCTATTCGTTGAGCGGGTCGCAAAAACTGAATGGATTACCTTCCAGCGCACCGAACAGCTCAACGCAATGTCAACGCAGATGCTGCGCGAGATGGCGGCAGCACTGGAATCGGCGCTGGCCGACGATGGGGTGCGTACAATTGTCCTGACCGGCTCTGGCCGGGCATTCTGCGCCGGTGCCGATCTGAAAGAAGTTGCTGGCGCCAAACATGCACCAGGCGAGCCGGATCTTCTGGATCTTGTCGATCACACGTTTGGGCTTATGCGACATGGCCCGAAACCGGTGATCGCCGCAGTGAACGGGCTGGCGATGGCGGGCGGTTTGGAAATGGTGATGGCCTGCGATCTGGTCTTTGCCGCCGAAAGCGCGCAACTGGGCGACGCACATTCCAACTTTGGCGTCTTTCCCGGGGCCGGCGGTGCGGCGATCCTGCCGCGTAGGATTGGCCTGAACCGCGCGAAATACCTGCTGTTCTCGGGCGAGAACGTTTCGGCACGGGACATGATGGACTGGGGACTGGTGAACAAGGTCGTCGCGGACGAAGACCTGCGACAAGCGGTGCAGGCCTTTACCGACAGGCTGGCAGAAAAAAGCCCGGCGGTCTTACGCCGCATGAAGACGGTTTCCAATCGGTCGCTGGACGTGGACGAAACCGCCGCGCTTTCCGAAGAGATGCTGAACCTGCGCGCGCACATGCGATCCTGGGACATGCACGAGGGTCTGTCGGCGTTCAATGAAAAACGAAAACCGCAGTTTCGCGGATACTAGGTCAGGAGGACAAACGATGCAGGACATTTACATCGTTGGCATCGGGATGACGCCGTTCGGAAAGTTCCGGGACAAAACCATCAAGGACATGACCGGCGAGGCCGTCGCCGCCGCGCTTTCCGATGCCCGAGTGACGGCAGATCGTATCGACGGCGCATTCTTCTCGAACGCGGTGCAGGGCCACATGGAGGGCCAGCACATGATCCGCGGCGAAATCGCGCTGCGTGAAATGGGCATTCAGGGCATTCCGGTGGTGAATGTCGAAAACGCCTGCGCCAGCGCCTCGACCGGGTTCAAACTGGCAGTCGATTTCCTCAAGGCCGGCAATGGCGACTGCTGTCTCGCCGTGGGCGCCGAAAAGATGTATTCTGACGACCGTGCGTTGATGTTTTCGGCCTTCGACAGCGGCTGGGACGTCAGCAACAGCGAAGAGGTCGCGCAACGGCTGGCCGATCTGGGTGCAGGGGTCGAGGAACCCGAAGGATCGAAATCGCCCAAGCCCTACAGCGTGTTCATGGATGTCTACGCAGGCTTCGCCCGGCTGCACATGAAGACCTTTGGCACAACTCAGGAACAGTTCGCCGCCGTCGCCGCCAAGAACCATGCGCATTCCGTGCATAATCCACTGGCGCAATACCGAGAAGCCATGAGCGTCGATCGGGTATTGGCCGCGCCGCCGATCACCTATCCGCTGACCCTGCCGATGTGCGCCCCGATCTCGGACGGGGCCGCTGCGGCCGTTTTATGCACCGGCGAGGGGATAAAACGTCTGGGCCTAGATCCCGCGCGCGCGATCAAGGTCAAGGCCGCGATCCTGCGCTCGGGCACCGATCGTCCGCCGGAAGATTACAAGAACCACCTGACCCGGCTTGCCGCGCTTGAGGCCTATGAACAGGCCGGGATCGGCCCCGAGGATATATCGGTGGCCGAAGTGCATGACGCCACGGCCGTGGGCGAAGTGATCCAGATCGAGAACCTCGGATTTGTCGAATTCGGCGAGGGCGGTCCCGCCAGTCTGCGCGGCGAGACAAAGATCGGTGGACGCATTCCGGTGAACCCCTCGGGCGGGTTGGAATCCAAGGGCCACCCGGTCGGTGCCACAGGGATAGGGCAGGTTTTCGAACTGGTCACGCAACTACGCGGCGAAGCTGGCGCGCGTCAGGTCGAAGGGGCAAAGAACGCCATCGCCGAAAACGGCGGGGGGTTGCACGGGGTAGAAGAAGCGGCCGCCTGCGTCACCATTCTGGGCCGTTGAAACAAGGAGACGAACCATGGAAAACGTGATCGCCGCCGCTCAGGCAATCTATACAGATGAGCAACGCATGTTGCTGGAAAACTTCCGCAAGATGGCCGAGGCAGAGTTCGCGCCGCTGGCCGAGAAATACGAGAACCTCGGCCACCCCCCCGATGCGAAAACCCTGAAGTCCCTGTTCGCCAAGGTCGAGGAATTCGGGCTGATCAGCGGCCTGATCCCCGAAGAGGACGGCGGTGCCGGAATCGACCGCATGACCTATGGCATCCTATACGAGGAACTGGCCCGGATATGGGCCGATCTGGCAATCGCGGTGCTGATTCAGGGTCATGCCGTGTTCGCGGTCAACCTCTTGGGAAATGTGGCGCAGAAAGAGGCCTATCTGAAGCCGCTCCTGCGCAGCGAACGGATCTGTGCCACCTGTATTTCCGAACCAGAGGTCGGTTCGAACGTACGCGAGGTCAAGACACGTGCGGACCGCGAGGGCGATAAGATTTTCGTCACTGGCCAGAAGCTCTGGATTTCCAATGGGGCCCAGTCGGATTTCGCCATCGTTGTCTGCAATCTGGACGACGGTATTTCCATGGTCATCGTCGACCGCGATACCGGCAACTACGAGAGCCGCGAATTGCGCAAGCTGGGGCTTGTCGGTGCATCGACCTGCGAATTGTTTTTCGACCGTGCCGAAACCAGCGCTGACCATGTTCTGGGTAATGCAGGCGGCGGCCTGTTCCAGACATTGAAACTGTTTGAGAGCGCTCGCGTGTTTGTCGGCCTGACGAGCATTGGCATAGCGCAGGCGGCGTTGGAATGTGCCGTCAAATATGCGCAGGATCGCCAACAACATGGTAAGCCGATCGGCGGGCACCAGTTGATTCAAGGCTACCTGGCCGACATGGCCACGCACCTGGATGCCGCGCGCCTGTTGTGCCAGCGCGGGCTGCAACTTCTGGACCTGGGCGTGCGCTGTGACACCCAGACCTCGATGGCGAAATGGTATGCAACCGAAATGGCCGTCGAAATCGCCGGCAAAGCGGTGCAGATCCACGGCGGCAACGGCATCACCAAAGAGTTC